>CAJAYO010000224.1 GCA_903948415.1 uncultured Opitutia bacterium
AGATAATTGACGAAGTGGTAGGTGGACATGGTAAGTGTGGTGGGAAAGTGGATCGCGAGCCCATACAGAGGGCCCGGAGACGTCAAAAGCCGTCGCCGTCATACGCGGCGGCGGGGCGCAGCGGGCGGACGGGGCCGGCGTCTGACGGAGCCTACGCGGATTTTACCTTCGCAAAGGTCTCCTGCAGCGCGCGGGCCGAGGCCTGGAGGGCCTGCAATTCTTTCGGCCAGAGCTCGACTTCGACGTGCGCGAGCGCGCCGGCGCGGCCGACGACGGTCGGGACACTGAGCGAGACGCCGCGCAAGCCGTAGGCGCCCTGTTGCACCGTGGAGACGGGGAGCACCTGGCGTTTGTCGTGCGCGATGGCGTGGACGACTTCGGCGATGGTGAGACCGACGGCCCACCCGGCCCCGCCCTTGCGCCGGATGACTTCGGCGCCGCTGCCCTTGGTGCGTTCGAAAATCTGCGACTGAAAACTCGGCGTACAGCCGGCGAGCTTCGCGAGCGGCAGGCCGGCGTAGGTGGCCGACGACCAGACGGGAAACATCGAATCGCCGTGCTCGCCGAGGATGAGCGCCTTCACCTGCGTGGGGGCGAGCTTGAGGTCTTGCGCGAGGAGCGAGCGGAAGCGGGCGGTGTCGAGCATCGTGCCGAGACCGAGGACCTGCTGCCACGGGAGGCCGAGCTTGGCGGCGGCGAGCTGCGTGAGAATGTCGACGGGATTCGAGACGACGAAGACGAGCGCGTCCTTGCGGAAACCGGCGGTCTTCATGCTCTCGAGGATGCCGGAGAAGAGCGCGACGTTGCGGTTGATCAGGTCGAGGCGCGACTCGTCGGGCTTGCGGCGCAGGCCGGCGGTGATGACGAAAAGGTCGCTGTCTTTGGCCCGCGCGTAGTCGCCCGAGTAGATACGCTGGTCGGCAACCGACGACGAACCGTGCAGGAGATCGAGCGCTTCGCCTTCGGCCAGGTCGGCGTTGGCGTCAAGGAGCTGGATTTCGGAGACGATGCCGGCGCATTGGAGCGCAAAGGCGGCATTCGAACCGACGCGACCACCGCCGCCGATGATGGAAACTTTCATGGTTTGAGAGGGAGGAGCGAGCTTGCTCGCGAGGGCTTCGCAAGATCGCCCGCAAGCAGGCGTTTATTTTGCGGTGAGCTGCTTGAGAATCTGCTCGGTGATCTTGGCGACGATCGCCTCGATCTGCGGGTCGCGCGACTCGGCGGCGGCCGGCGCGTTTTTCGCGGGCGCGGCGCACACCACGCCGGGGCGGAAGTCGGCGCTGTCGCAGAGTTCGCATTCCTTCAGGCCGGAGCGCGGATCAGGCATGCCGAGTTTCTGGCGGAGATCGATGAGCTCCTTCGCCTGGCCGCCGGTGAAGCGGTGCAGTCCGCCGCCGAGGCCGGCGGCGATCCACACCGTGCGGCAGTAGGAATCGATGTTCTCCATTTTCCAATACGCGTCCTCCACGTCCTTGCCCCAGCAGATCACGCCGTGATTCTGCATGAGCACGGCCTGGTGAATCTTGCCGACCTCGCCGACCTCGTCGGCGTTGGCGGGGGTGCCGGGCGTCTGGTATTTCGCGACGCCGATCTTGCCGAGGAAGACTTCGGCCTCGGGGATGAGGCAGGAAGGGATGTTGACGTTGGCGATCGCGAAGGCGGTCGCGTGCGGCGGATGCGCGTGCACGCAGGACTTCGCGGCGGGCTGGCGCTTCATGATGCCGAAATGGGTCTTCGCCTCGCTCGTGCGCACGCGGGTGCCGGCGAGCTGGTTGGCGTCGAGGTCGACCAGGCACATGTCCGCGGGCGTCATGAAGCCCTTGCAGATGAGCGTGGGCGTGCAGAGGGCGAGATTGTCGCCGACGCGGACGGTGATGTTGCCGCCGTTGCCGTCGGTGTAGTCGCGCTGCCAGAGCCGGCGGCCCATATCGCAGATGCGCTGCTTGATCACCTCGATGGCGGGCGAATTGAAAAAGCGTTCGATCTCGGCGGGCGTCTTCGGGTCGGAGCCGGGCGTCCACTTGAACTCGTAGTCGGGGATGCTGGGCGCGGCGTATTTCTTCGCGGCACCGGCGGCGGCGGGCTTGGCGCCGGCGGCGGGGAGAATCGTCGCGCGGCCGCGGAAGACGTCGCGCGCCGAAGGCGTAAGGATCGCGCCGGCGGGCGGCTGCTCTCCTTTGCGAAGAAGTTCCTCGGCGTCGCGGGCGGTAATGACGGTAGACATGGGACGGAAGTGGAGCGTTGTGCGGTGAAAATTGGCCGGCCCGATCAGACGGGCGGAGTGTAGAAAATTTTGTCGACGAGCGCGGCGTTGAACGCGTCGACGGGCGTGGGCTGGTCGAAGGGCGCGCTGGCTTCGGCGCCTTCGGTGAACGCGATCACGTGACCGACGCCGGCCCCGAGATTGTCATAGACGACGAGGGAGGAGCCTTTGGCCAGCGGCAGCAGGGGCGCGCCGGCGAACTGCTCCCGGGAGAACGGCTGCACGAGGAGGAAGCGGCCGCCCTTGTAGGCGGGATCCTGCTGGGAAAGGGTGACCCTTCCGATGACGTGACCGAGGCGCATGTCAGTCGGTCTCCTTCGCGTCGACGAGCCCCATCACGATGTTGCGCAGCGGGGATTTCGGGTCCTTGACGTGCGCGCGGGTGTGCGAGCCGTCGGTCGAAATGAGGACGAGTTCATGCTGCCCGGCGCCGAGCGGATCGATGGCGAGCACGGGCGGGCCTTCGTCACGGCCCTCGGCATCGATGGGTTGACAGATGATCGAACGATGGCCGGCCATGCTGGGATGGCTGACCGTCGCAATGACCACTCCGTCTACGCGCGCGAGGAACATGGCTTAGTAGATACGGAGGTTGTCGACCATCACGCAGCGGCGCGTGCGCGTAAACGTCTCGGGCGTCGTGATACCTTCGCCGGTCGTCGTCGCGATCGAGTAGCTGAGGTAACCCTCGCCGCCGAGGCCGAGGCCGGCGGTGCTGGGGCCGTTCTTGACGAAGAGCGTGGTGTCGAGTGCGCGGGCCATCTGGGTCATGCGCTCGACGTTGAGCGAATGGATCACGCACGAGTGTTTGTAGCCGTGCTCGCTCTTGGCGGCGGCGGCGACGGCGGCGTTGAAATCTTTCACGCGGATGATGGGGAGCATCGGCATCATCTGCTCTTCCATCACGAAGACGTGCTCGGCGTCGGTCTCGGCAAACAGCAGCGGGCAATCCGGCGTGACGGTGGCGCCCGCGTGCTGCGCGAGCACGGCGGCGTCGGCGCCGACCAGTTTGCGGTTGAGCACGGCGTGGGAGCAGCCCCCGGCATCCTTCGCGTCGGTGAACGCCGAGGCGGTGAGTTTCGCGAGCTGCGGGCCGGTGAGTTTCGCGGCGCCGGCCGAGGCGAGTTCGTTCATCAGGCGGTCGGCCACGTGCTCGAGCACGAAGACCTGTTTCTCGCCGATGCAGAGCAGATTGTTGTCGAATGCGGCGCCGGAGATGATGTCCGCGGCGGCCTTGGCCAGGTTGCCGGTGCCGTCGACGATGACGGGCGGATTGCCGGGGCCGGCGCAGATCGCGCGTTTGCCGGAGGCCATCGCGGCCTTCACGACCATGGGACCGCCGGTGACGCAGAGGAGGCGGACGTGCTCATCCCGCGTGAGCGCACCGAAGGTCTCGATCGTGGGTTTCTCGACGGTGCAGACGAGATTCTCGATCCCGAGCACGGCGAAGATCGCCTCGTTGAAAGTGCGGACGGCCAGCGCGGCGGAGCGGGCGCCGCCGGGGTGCGGGTTGAAGACGACGGAGTTTCCGGCCGCGACGATGTTGATGACGTTGCCGCTGAGGGTCGGAATCGAGTGGGTGACGGGCAGCACGGCACCGACGACGCCGAAGGGCGTGTGCTCCTCCATCGTGATGCCGTGGTCGCCGCTCATGCCGCGCGGCCGGAGCCACTCGACGCCGGGGACGAGCTTCACGATTTCGAGCTTGGCGATCTTGTGCTCGAGGCGGCCGATCTTGGTCTCTTCGAACTCGAACTTGCCCCACGCGGCGGCGTTCTTGGTGCACAGTTCCTTCACGATTTCGACGACCTTGGCCCGGCCGGCGACGCCCTTGTTGCGGAGCTGTTCGAACGCGGCCTGGGCGGCGGCGCAGGCGTCCTTGACGTCCTCGAACACGCCGAAGCGCGGACCGCCGCGGCGCGACGAGACGGACGGAGCGGAGGGCCCGGCGTGGGCGACGACCGGGGCGGCGGCGGACGCCGTCGCCCGGCCGAGGCCGCGCAGGACGTCCTCGACGATCGTGCGGATCGTCTGTTCATCGAGTTGCAGATTGGCGCTCATCGTGGGGGACCCGGGTTACTTTTTGGCAGGATAGATTTTGTGGTTCAGCACATCGACGGTATCGACGATGCCGACAACGACGGCGTCGACGGGCAGGGTTTTCATGCCGCTGGCCTGGCGCGCGGAGCTGCCCTGGCAAAACAGGACAACCTCGTCCAGTCCGGCGCCGAGCGTGTCGACGGCAACGAGGGTGTTCGCGCCGGGGCGGAGCTGCGCGGGATTGGCTTCATCCACGAGCAGCGGCCGCAACACGACGAGCTTACGGCCCTTCATCGCCTCGTCTTTTTTCGTCGAGACGACCGAGCCGATGACGCGCGCGAGGAACATGGCTTATTTCTTGGCCGGCGTGGCGACGACGGTCTTGGGCAAGATGAGCGCGACGTCGTCGTGCGGGCGCGGGATGACCTGCACGCTGATGACTTCGCCGACGGTGCGGGCGGCCTGGGCGCCGGCGTCGGTGGCGGCCTTGACAGCGGCGACGTCGCCGGTGACGACGGCGGTGACCATCGCGTTGCCGACCTGTTTCATGGGGCCGACGAGCGTGACGTTGGCGGACTTGAGCATGGCGTCGACGCCGGTGACGAGGGCGGTGAGACCGCGGGTTTCGAGGAGACCGATAGCTTTGGACATAATAGTGGGTGGTTGAGAATGGAGGGTTGGCTGAAAGGGATTCGGAAAAACGCGGGGATCAGGATTGCGCCGCGATGCAGCGCGCGGTTTCGCGGGCGACGACGAGTTCCTCGTTGGCGGGGATGACGAAGATTTTGGCGCGGGAGTTCGCGGCGGAAATTTCGCCCTCGGTGCCGCGGAGCGCCGCGTTTTTCGCGGGATCGATCACGAGGCCGAGCTGGTCGAGCCGGGCGCAGATCGCGGCGCGGAGGTCGGGATTGTTTTCGCCGATGCCGGCGGTGAACACGAGGGCGTCGAGGCCGTTGAGTTCGAGGAGAAACGCGCCGATCCAGTGGCGTGCGGACTGCACGAAGACGTCGAGTGCGAGTTGCGCGCGGGCATTGCCCTGCTGCGCGGCGGCGCGGACGTCGCGGAGATCGTTGCCGACGCCGGAGAGGCCGAGGAGGCCGGACTCTTTGGTCATCTGGCGCTCGGCTTCGGCGAGCGAGAGGCCGAGGGTTTTCATCACGAACGGCACGGCGGCGGAGTCGAGGTCGCCGACGCGGTTGTTCTGCGGGAGGCCCGACTGCGGGCTGAGGCCCATGCTCGTGCCGATGGCGACGCCGTCGCGGATGCCGGTGACGGAGCTGCTGCCGCCGAGGTGGCAGGAAATGATGCGGAGCGGCGCGGCTCCGGCCGGGACGGGCGTCGCGCCGGCCCGGTAGAGTTGGCGGACGCGTTCGGCGATGTCGGCGCGGCCGAGGAGTTCGGCGCTGCGCTCGGCGACGAACTTGTGGCTCGCGCCGTGGAAACCGTAACGCCGCACACCGGCGTCATACCACGATTGCGGCACGGCGTAACGCGTGGCGGCCTCGGGCACCCACTGGTAAAACGCCGTCTCGAACAGCGCGACGAGCGGGACGCCGGGGAGTTTTTCGCGGAAGCGGGCGATGCCGAGCGCGTAGGGCGGATTGTGCGCGGGGGCGATTTCCTTGAAGCCGTCGAGCGCCGCGATGACGCGGTCGTCGGTGTCGGCGCGCAGGCAGCCGGTGAGATTTTTCCCGAGGACGGTTTTGAACCCGACCCCGTGGAGATCCGCGGTGGTGGTGACGTGGCCGGCGGCTTGGAGTTCGCCGAGGCAATCGTCGATCGCCCGGCCGTAATCGGTCACGCGCTCGTAACCGCCCTTCGCGAGCACCGACGCGCCGCCCGCGCCGTCGAAGCGAATCAGACGGAACTTGAACGAGGTCGAGCCGAGGTTGGCGACGAGGATGTTCATGGGTGGCAGTGGCACGGGCTGGCAGCCCGTGGGGGCGAAAGCACGGGCGGGAAAGCCCGTGCGCCCATCAGGTGGCGGCGGGTTGCACGAGCCACTTGCCGAGGCCCGAGAGCTCGTCGTGCGGACGCGGGATGACCTGGACGGCGATGACCTCGCCGACTTTGCCGGCCGCTTCGGCGGCGGCGTCGATGGCGGCTTTGACGGCGGCGACGTCGCCGCGGAAAAACGCGCACACGTAACCGCTGCCGACGGCTTCGTAGCCGGTCATGGTGACGTTGGCGGCTTTGAGAGCGGAGTCGGCGGCTTCGATAAGCGCGCAGAAACCCTTCGTTTCAATGAGACCGATTGCTTCCTGTGCCATGGTGGGGGAAAAATTGAGAGTTAGAAGGTGAGAGTGGACCGCGGCTCAGAGGCCGAGCGTGCGAACGAGTTCGCCGTGCGGGCGGGCGATGATGTGCGAGCAGACGAGCTCACCGACGCGTTTGGCAGCCTCGGCGCCGGCGTCGACGGCCGCGCGCACGCTGCCGACGTCGCCTTTGACGATCACGGTGACCATGCCGCCGCCGATTTGAATTTGGCGAACGAGGGAGACGTTCGCCGCTTTGACCATGGCGTCGCTGGCTTCGACGCTGCCTACATAACCTTTGGTTTCTACCATGCCGATGGATTCATTCATAGTGTTCTGGTGGGTGAGGATGAGGTGGATTGTGAGTGGACGTGACGCAGAAAATTCACTTCAGGAGCTCGACGGGCGTATCGGATTCCAGGGCACAGGCGTTGCCCTCGTCGGTGTCGATGTGGACCTCGAGCTTGAAATCCGGGTGCACGCGCACGAGCAGGCGCTCAAAGGTGACGGCGCACGGGCCGCCGACGCGCAGGCGCATGAAGTCGCCCTGTTTCACGCCATAGAACGCGGCGTCGTCCGGGTTCATGTGGGCGTGCGGCGCGGCGCGGATGACGCCCTCCTTCATTTCGAAAAATCCCGCGGGGCCCATGAGCATGCAGCCGGGCGTTTCCTTGATGGCGCCGGACTGGCGGATCGGAATCTCAAAACCGAGCGCGATCGAGTCGGTGAGCGCGAGTTCGATCTGGTTGAAATCGCGACACGGACCGAGGATGCGGAGATTCGAAATCACGCGGCTGCGCGGGCCGATGAGCGTGACCGTCTCCTTCGCGGCAAACTGGTCCTTTTGATAGAGCCACTTCATCGGCGTGAGCGTGGCGCCCGGGCCGAAGAGCACTTCGACCGCCTCCGGCGTCAGGTGACAGTGCCGCGCGCTGACGTTGACGAGGAGCGGATGCGGGGCCTGCGCGGAGTGCGGCGCACTCTGGCCGAGCCGCTGGTAAATCGCCCGCCGAACGAGATGTTCAATCTCAACGCGATGAGGGGAGGGAGGCGGCAGCGACATGGTCGGAAGCGGGAGGGTTTGGTCCGATCTCGCCCAAAATCTTCCAATGTGTCAAGGGATTGGTTGCAATATCTTCCAAAAGATTCCAAGACCTTCCATCAGCATGCACCCCGAAGAGCGCCGCACGAAGATCGAATCCTACCTCCAAGCAGCCGAATTCGCTTCGCTGGAGGAGCTTGCGCAGCACGTCGGGGTCTCGGTTTCAACGGTCCGCCGGGACGTCGCGGAGTTGGAAGCCGGCAAATCGGTGCGCCGCACCCATGGCGGCGCCCGGACGCTGCAACCCAAGACCGATGAGTTCGTTTTCAACGTGCGCGACACGCATCAGGTGTCCGAGAAGGAGGCGATCGGCGAGGCCTGCGCGGCGCTGATCCAGCCCGGGCAAAACGTGATCATCGACAGCGGGACGACCTGTTTCCACGTCGCGAAGCACCTCGGCGACAAGGTCGCCCAGGTCATCACCAACTCGCTGCCCGTCGCCCACCTTTTCTCAGGCTCCAATCGCCACGAAGTGCATGTCTCCGGCGGCGTGATTTACCCGCGGCTCGGCACGCTGGTCGGACCGGATGCGGTCGACACGTTTTTGCGCATGCACGCCGATGTCGCGATCCTGAGCGGCAGCGGCATCGCCGAGGACGGCATCTACAATTCCCACGCCCTCATCGTCGACATCCAGAGGGCGATGATGGCCGGTGCCGCCAAGGTGATCTTCTGTATCGACGGCACAAAATTCGCGCGACGCTCGACCTTTTTTCTCTGCGACTTCGCCAAAGTCGATGTGGTCGTGACGGACGCCGGGGCGCCCGCGCCGCTGGTGGAGAAACTCCGCGCGAAAGGCATCCACGTCGTGTGCGCCCAATCCGCTCCCGCCGCCGGCTGAGTTGCGGGCCGCTCGGCCTGCGCGACCGTCGCCCGTCACGCCACCGCCGGGCTCCCGCCGCGCCCGCAACCGGGCCCCGCGCCGGCGCGCCTACAACACGATGTTGTCGACCATCCGCACTTCGTCCACCCACGCGGCGAGGGCGAGCATGCTCTTGCCGGGCTCGATGTCGCGGACCGTCTCCATCGTCAGGCAGTTGACGATGGCAATATAGATGATCCGCACGCGGCGGTGCTGGCTGAGGATGTGCGTCGCCTCGGCGATGAGGCGGTCGGGATTGCGCGTGCCGGCGTCGAACATTTCCCTGGCCTTGAAGAGCGCCTTGCTCAACGCGAGCGACTCCTGCCGCTGGCTCGCGGTGAACTCCCGGTTGCGCACGCCCGCGGCCAGCCCGTCGGCCTCGCGCACCGTCGGCACGACGACCACTTCAACCTTGAAACACAGGTCGGCGGCCATCTTGCGCACCACCGCCGCGCGCTGCGCCGTCTTCTGGCCGAACAGCGCATGCGTCGGCCGCACGATGTTGAACAGCTTCGCCATCAGCGTCGCCACCCCGCGGAAGTGATTCGGCCGCGACACGCCGTCGAGCGGTTTGCCGGTCGAATCCTCGGTCACGAAAGTCGAGTAGCCGCGGGGATAGATGTCCTCTGCGGCCGGCGCGAAGACGATGTGCGCGCCGCAGCGCTGGCAGAGCGCCACGTCCTCCGCGAAGCTCCGCGGATAGTTGGCGATCACCTCGTTGGGACCGAACTGCAGCGGGTTGACGAAAATCGACACGACCGCCACGTCCGCGGTCCCGACCGCCGCGCGGATGAGCGCCTCCTGTCCGGTGTGTAACGCCCCCTGGGTCGCCACGAGCGCAATCGTCTTCCCCTGGGCGTTGAGGTCCGCGGCCAACGACCGCATCTCGGACACAGATTCGATTTTTTGCATAGGGTGCGGGTCGGTTTTGGGAAACGTCGGGCTTGAACAAACCGCACGCGCGGCGTTTGTTCAAGTTTTTCACCCGCTCCGGACCGCCTCCCACCGCCGCTTCACGCTCCCTTTACCACTCCACGCCATGATCCGCATCAACGAGAACTACACCAAACTCAAGGCCTCCTACCTGTTCAGCGACATCGCCAAGCGCGTCAGCGCCTACGTCGCCGCCAACCCGACCAAGCCCGTCATCCGCCTCGGCATCGGCGACGTCACCGAGCCCCTCCCGCCGGTCTGCGTCGAGGCGATGCACGCCGCGACCGACGAAATGGCGAAGCGCGCCACGTTCAAGGGCTACGGCCCCGAGCAGGGCTACGCGTTCCTCCGCGACGCCGTGGCCGCCAACGACTACGCCGCCCGCGGCTGCCCGATCGAGGCCGACGAGATCTTCATCTCCGACGGTTCAAAGTGTGACTGCGGCAACATCCAGGAAATTTTTGCGCAGGACGTGAAGCTCGCGATTCCCGATCCCGTTTACCCGGT
This sequence comes from uncultured Opitutia bacterium, assembly GCA_903948415.1. Lineage (GTDB taxonomy): Bacteria > Verrucomicrobiota > Verrucomicrobiia > Opitutales > Opitutaceae > GAS368. Next base: position 9,966 of record CAJAYO010000224.1, read on the forward strand.
CTACGTCGACACGAACGTCATGGCCGGCCGCACCGGCGCCAACATCGACGGCCGCTACCAGGGCGTGACCTACCTCGATAGCACGCCCGCCAACGGCTACGTGCCCGCCATCCCCGGCGTCGCCACCGACCTGATCTACCTCTGTTTCCCCAACAACCCCACCGGCGCCGTCGCCACCAAGGCCCAGCTCGCCGCCTGGGTCGCCTACGCCAAGCAGAACAAAGCCGTCATCCTCTTCGACTCCGCCTACGAGGCCTACATCCGCGATCCGGCGATCCCCCACTCCATCTATGAGATCGAGGGCGCGCGCGACGTCGCCATCGAGTTCCGCAGCTTCTCGAAGACGGCCGGCTTCACCGGCACGCGCTGCGCCTACACCGTCGTCCCCAAGTCCGTCGTCGCCTACGATGCCGCGGGCAACGCCCATCCGCTCCACGCGCTCTGGAACCGCCGCCACACGACGAAATTCAACGGCGTCTCCTACCCCATCCAGAAAGCCGCCGCCGCGATCTACACCGACGCCGGCAAACAGCAGACGCGCGACCTCATCGATTTCTATCTGGCCAACGCGAAACTCATCCGCGAAGCGGTGAAGAGCTGGGGCTTCACCTGTATCGGCGGCGACAATGCGCCCTATCTCTGGATCAACACCGGCCGCGACTCGTGGGAATTCTTCGACCTGTTGCTGAACAAGGCCCAGGTCGTCTGCACCCCGGGCGCCGGCTTCGGCAAGTGCGGCGAAGGCCACGTGCGCATCAGCGCGTTCAACTCCCGCGAAAACGTCGTCACCGCCCTCGCCCGCATCGGCGAGGCGCTGAAGTAAGCGCGACGCTTTTCCCTCCGGCGGCCGCCCCGCCGGTCGGTCTCCCGGCGCCGCCCCCCTGGGGTCGGCGCCTTTTTTCTCCACCCCCAGCGACGCCGCTGCCCGGTCGTGCCGCCAAAACCGCGTCGCCCCGAGCCCGTCCAGCCGCAGGTCATAGCCCCACTCCGTGTCGGCCAACTCGATCGCACGGACCGCGCCCGCCATGCTCGCCGAACGCTCCCGGCGCCCGCGCTCCAACTCGGCCAGCGAACGCGCCACCGAAAAAGCCTGCTCGACCGAAACATGGTCGCCGCGCGCCGTGGTCTTCTGCGTCGGACGCCCGTCCGGGCCCATTTCGAGGGAAATTGGCCGCACCGCGAAGGTCGCAACCTCCGCGGGGTTCAGGGAAACAGATTCTGGGCAACGCGCGTGCCGCCCCTCCGGAACGATCAGGGCGAAAGACTCCCCGGCTTTCCGGCCCGCCCCAGCCCCGCCGCGACATCCTCCGCCAGGATCGCGACGGCCTTGCTGAGCTGCGCGGCCAGCGCCCCCTCGCTCTTGCCGTCCCACCGGAGGCCGGCCGGCTGTACGTCGCCCCGGGCGGCGAGCTTTGGCGCCAGGCCCGTCGTCGCGAGTTCCCAGACCGCCCGGAAATACACCGCCCCGTCCGTGCCGCCTTCGCACGCGAGCACCCGCACCACCAGCGTGTAGTCGTAGTCGCTATCCGTCGCCCGCAAGCCCGCGGCGAGCACCGTCCCCGCCGCGCCGCGCGCGACGAGATCCTCGCGCAACACCCGGCCGATGCCGAGTTCCAGCGGCTCACCCCACCGGGCAAATTCGCGGAACTCGATCTCGTTGTCGCCCCGCCGAACGATGATCGGTTTCGCCTTGATGTAACTCGCCAACTCCACCGGCCGCAGATGCACGACGGGCGACTTCCCCGCGGGCGCCGCCTCCGGCGTCACGCTCTGCACGGACAGGACAAAAAACCGCGTCGGATCCGTCTGCGCCTGCGGCAGCAACGAACACCCGCCGAGCACCAGCCCGGCCACGCCGGCCAGCACGCCGGCCATCCCTTTTTTGCGCGAGTTCATCATGGTCGGTTGGAGGTCATTCGTCGGTTGCGCGGCCACCCGCTCATGGCGGCCGTTTCTTGCCGGTGATGAGCGCACTCGGGTTGCGCTCGAGAAAATCCGCGAGGCGCGTCACCGCCGCCGCCGCTTCGTTCATCTGGGCCAGCGTCCCGACCACCTCGTCGCCGAGGCCGGTGTGCGTCGCGAGAAATTTCCGCGCCGCGGTCGACGCGTCGTTGAGCGAGGTCACCGCCATCTTCGCCTGCGTGAGCGTCTCGGTCAGCTCCTGGCCCGCCGGACCGACCTGCGCATCGATCTTGCCCAGCACTCCGCGCAGATCGGTGATCGCGCCGTCGAGATTCACGAAGGTCTTCTTCAACTCGGGCAGGCTCACGATCGCCTCCACCTTTTCGCCGGTGCGCTTCCATTGCTCGGCCACGCCTTTGAGATCGAGGCCGGCGAGCTGCTTGCGCCCGTCCCCGAGCAGGCCGGTGAGCTCGCGCGAAAGGCCCGCAAAATCCACCTTCTTCAGGTTGGCCAGAATCTCGCTCGCGCTCGACTGAAACGCCGAGATCGCCGAGGGCACGGCCGGCACCGCCACATATTTCAGCTCCGTCGTGCGGTTGTCCGCCGGGTAGGACTGCGGGTTCAGAAAATCGAGCTCCACAAACAGCAGGCCCGTCGCGAGCCCCTGCACTCCGAGCTGCGCCCGCAGCCCGCGGTCCACCAACGTCTGCAACTCCGCGCGGTCGGCCACATTGATCGCCTCGCCCTTCGTGTCGGTCACCTTGTCCTTGCTGAGCTCGCACACGACCGCGACGACCGAGAAATTCTTCTTTTCGTCATAGCGCACGTTCAGGTCGACCACCCGGCCCACGGGCACGCCGCGCAGCTTCACCGGCGAACCCAGCGTGAGCCCGTGGATCGACTCGTCGAAATACACCACAAAGCGCTGCGGCTTCGCAAAGAAACTCACCCCGCCGAAGGTCAGCAGCGCAATCACGGCCAGCGCGAACGCCCCGATCACAAACGTGCCGATGATGGCTGGGCTGACCTTGGTTTTCACAAATGAGAACGCGGAGCTAAACGGTTCGGGGCCGGCGGGGAAAGATTTTACTGCGGCAACACATCCCCGCGGCGCAGGAACTCCGCCACGCGCGGGTCGCGGCTGCCCCGGGCGAGCTCCCGCGGCTTGCCCTCGGCGATGATGCCCTGGTGGGCGCGGTCGAGCATGATCACGCGGTCCGCGATGTCGAAAATCGACGCCAACTCGTGCGACACCACCACGATCGTCGTCCCGAACGTCTCGCGAATCTGCAAAATCAGCTCGTCCAGCTTGCGCGACGTGACCGGATCGAGTCCCGCCGAGGGTTCGTCGAAAAACACGATCTCGGGATCGAGCGCGAGCGCCCGCGCCAGGCCCGCGCGTTTTTTCATGCCGCCGCTGATTTCCGCCGGATAATAATCTTCGAAACCCCCGAGCCCCACCTGCGCGAGCTTCAGCGTGGCGATCTCCTCGATCTCCCGCGCCGACAGCGCCGTGTATTCCTCCAGCGGCAAGGCCACGTTTTGCCGCAGCGTGAGCGAGGTCCACAGCGCGCCGCCCTGAAACAGCATCCCGAACGTCTTCAGCACCTCGCGCCGCGCCGCCGTGTTCGCGTCCGCGAACGACCGCCCGAAAAACTTCACCGATCCGGCCGTCGGCTGGTTCAATCCCACCAGATGCCGCAGCAGCGTGCTCTTCCCGCAACCCGATCCGCCGATGATGAAAAAAATCTCCCCGCGCGCCACGCGGAACGACACGTTTTTCAAGACCACCTTGCCTTCGTAACCGCACTGCAGCTTCTCCACCTCGATCGCCGGATCATTCGCACTCGCGGGGGGTGGGCGGACGAGGTCGCTCATGGTCGTTCAGAGTCCCAGCGCGTTGAACACGACGGCGAAAATCGCGTCGGCCACAATGATGAGCAGCAACGCCGTCACCACCGCCGACGTCGCCGCGCGGCCCACGCCCGCCGCGCTGCGCTCCGCCTGCAGGCCCCGCAGACAGCCCGACAACCCGATGATGAGCCCGAACGCCGTCGCCTTGATCACCCCGGTCGAAACGTCGGAGAGATCCACGATCGTCAGCATCTCCGCCCAAAACGCCGCCGGCGGAATCGAGAGCAGCCCGAACGCCACGATCAGTCCGCCCAGAATGCCGAGGGCGTTCGCATAGAGCGCCAGCAGCGGCATCATCACGCCGAGCGCCAGCAGGCGCGGCAGCACCAGAAACTGCACCGGCGGAATGCCCAGCACCTCGAGCGCGTCGATCTCCTCGTTCGCCTTCATGTTGCCGAGCGTCGCGGCAAACGCCGCCCCGGTGCGCCCCGCCAGCACGACCGCCGTCATCACCGCGCCCATCTCGCGCACCATCGAAAGCCCGATCAGATCCGCAATGTAGATGTCGCCGCCGTATTGCCGCAGCACGATCGCCCCGGTGTAGGCCAGCGTGACCCCCACCAGCAGGCTCACGAGGCTCACGATCGGCAGCGCCATCGCCCCGCACTGCTGCATCTCGTCGATGCAGTCGTGCCAGCGGAACTTCCGCGGACTCCGCGCCAGCCCGATCGCCCCGAGCACGCATTCCCCGACAAATTGCGCGATCGCCTGCCCCTTCACCACCGTGTCCTGCGTCGCCAACCCCACGGCCGTCAGAAAACTTTCCGACCGGTCGAACGGCACGCTCGTCGCATGCGAGGCCGCCAGCTGCGCCAGCAGCGTCCGGATTTTTTCCGGCAACGCCTCGCCGTCGAAATACGCGCCCGTCACCCGGCACCACTGCTGCGTCTCGAACAAAAACAGCAGCAGCGAACTGTCCCACTTCCCCACCCCGTCCGTCGTCGGCCGCACCCGCGCCGGGTTCTGCCCCCCGCGGACCCCTTCCCACGACGGCCGCGGCGCGGTGATCTGCCAGGTCCCCGCCAGCCGCACGTCCATGCGGTCGCCCGCGGCCGTGGCCGCGGCCTGCGCCGGAGAAAAAGGGGGACTGGCGGACATGCGGCCCACTTCACTCGTGACACGCCCCGCCGCCAAACCAAATCTCCACCGCTCCATGGCCCGCTTCTCCACCCTCCTCTTCGACCTCGACGGCACGCTCATCGACCACTTCGCCGCGATCCACCGCAGCCACAGCCACACGCTGCGCCACCTCGGCCTCCCCGCCCCCACCCTCGCGCAAGTCCGCGCCGCCGTCGGCGGCGGCCTGGCCAACGCCCTCGCCCAACTCGCCGGCCCCGCCCACGTCGCCGCCGCCCTTCCGATTTACCGCGCCTACTGGGACGCCACGATGCTCGACGACGTCCTCCTCCTGCCCGGCGCCCGCGAACTCCTCCACTCCCTCCACGCCCGCGGCACCCAACTCGCCGTCTTCACCAACAAACTCGGCTCCTCCTCCCGCCTCATTTGCGCCCACCTCGGACTCTCGCCCTTCTTCCAGGGCAACTTCGGCGCCGCCGACACCCCGTGGCTCAAGCCCGACCCCGCCTTCGCCGCCCACGCCCTCGCCCAACTCGCCGCCACCCCCGCCACCACGCTCCTCATCGGCGACTCCCCCTTCGACATCGCCGCCGCCCACGCCGCCGGCTTCCCCTGCTGGTGCGTCACGACCGGCACGCACAACGAGGCGGAACTCCGCGCCGCCGGCGCCGACGCGGTCTACGCCGACCTGCCCGCCGTCGGCCTCGCGCTCGCCGCCGAGTGGCCTTCTTGACCGCCGCCGCGATACCTACACGGTAGCTACATGACCAAAACGGCCAAGCTCTTCACCACCGGCGGCTCTCAGGCCATCCGTCTGCCGAAAGAGTTTCGCTTCCCCGGCAAAGCCGTCCAGCTCCGCCGCACTGCGAAAGGCGTGCTCATCACCCACGCCCAGGACGATCTCGAAGAACGCCGCGCACGCTTCCTCAAACTTGCCGGCTCCTGTCCCGACTTTCCGGACATTCCTCGCCATTCCGAGCCGGATACGCCGCGCGATTTTAGCTGATGGTCTATCTCCCCGACACCAACGCGATCTCCGCCTATTTCCAGCAGCGGAATGCCGTTCTCGCCGGACGGTTCGCCGCCGCCTTTCCCCACCTGCGGCTATCGGTCTTGGTGCTCGCAGAACTCGAATCCGGCGCGGCCAAATCAGGAGTCCTGCGCCATCGCTCGCGCATCGAAGGCTTCCTGGCCCACGTCGCGGTGGAACCGTTCATCGTGGAGGACTCCGGGCGATTTGGCCGATTACGGGCGGAGTTGGAGCGCCGCGGCGAGCTCATCGGCACCCTGGATCTCCTCATCGCCGCCCAAGCCCTCCGCCTCGGCGCCACCGTCGTCACCCACAACATTGAGGCATTCTCCCGCGTGCCCGGCCTCAAGGTCGAGGACTGGCAATCCGCCTGACCCTCCGCAGGCTTTTTCCCGTGGCCCTCTCTTCTCCCGCCTCCTCCGCCACGCTCACCGGCGTGCTCGAGCGCATCATTTTCCTCAACGAGGAGAACCACTACACCATCGCGGAGTTCCGCCCCGATGAAAAATCCGCTCCGCCGCCGCCCGCCGCGCCCGCCCCGCCCGTAGGCCGCGAGCTTGCTCGCGCTCAGCCCGTAGGCCGCGACCTCGCTCGCGCTCAACCCGTAGGCCGCGAGCTCGCTCGCGCTCAGCCCGTAGGCAGCGAGCTTGCTCGCGCTCAGCCCGTAGGCCGCGAGCTCGCTCGCGCTCCCTCGCCCCCCGCCGCGAAATCCCGCCCCGACCTCGTCACCATCGTCGGCGCGCTCCCGAGCGTCGAGTGCGGCGAGACCCTCCAACTCACCGGCGAATGGTCGCACCACTCCCAGCACGGCGCGCAATTCAAGATCGCCGCCTTCACCAGCCAGCTCCCGTCCTCCGTCTACGGCATCCGCAAATACCTCGGCAGCGGCCTCGTCCCCGGCATCGGCAAGGCCTACGCCAACAAGATCGTCGACGCCCTCGGCACCGACACCTTCCGCGTCCTCTCCGAAGAATCCGGCAAGCTCCGCGACATCCCCGGCATCGGCAAAAAACGCGCCACCGCCATCAAGTCCGCCTGGGACGAAAAACGCACCGAGCGCGAGCTCTACATTTTCCTCCAGACCTACGGCGTCACGCCCGGCCAGTGCGTGAAGTTGGTCAAGCACTACGGCGCAAAGGCCAAACCCATTCTCCTGGAACAGCCCTACCGGGTCGCCCGCGAGATCGACGGCATCGGTTTCAAAACCGCCGACCGCATCGCCATCAACCTCGGCTTCGCCAACGACGCCCCGCCCCGCCTCGACGCCGGCCTCCTCTACGCCCTCGAAATTCTCCAGGAGGAGGGCCACACCGCCTACCGCGAAGCCGACCTGATCGACTACGCCGCCGCGCTCCTTGAAACCGAATCGCGTTTTCTCGAAGCCCGCATCGTCGAACTCGTCACCGCCAAATCCCTCGTCCGCCACCTCCCCGCCGGCGTGCCGAATCCCCTGCCCGGTTCCGGCCTGATCCAACTGCCCCACAACGACCGCGCCGAAGAAAAAATCGCCGCCGTCGTCGCCCGCCTCACCCGCGCACCCAGCGGCCTCCCGCCCATCAAGACCGACGCCGCCGTCGAGTGGGCCGAAAAAAAAGCCGGCTTCACCTTCGCCGACCTCCAGCGCACCGCCCTCAAAAACGCCCTCACCCACAAACTCACGATCCTCACCGGCGGTCCCGGCACGGGCAAAGCCCAGCCCCTCGACGCCCGGGTGCTCACGCCCACCGGCTTTCGCCCCATCGGCGATCTCCGCCCCGGCGACCTGGTGATTTCCGCCGAGGGCGCGCCCGTCGCCGTGCGCAGCATCCACCCGCAAGGCGTGAAACCGATTTACCGCGTCGCCTTCGCCGACGGCCGCGCCACGCGCTGTTGCGACGATCATCTCTGGAAGGTTTGGACCCGCACCTCCGTCTGGAGCCCGGCCAAGAAAAAGAAAATCCGCGCCCGCGGCTGGCGCATCGTCCCGCTCAAGACCATCCGGCGCCGTCTCGACGACCACCGCACGGAAAGCGACCGCCTCGGCGTGCCCCTCCTCACCCCTTCGTCCGACCCAACCCCCTCCGCCCTACCCGTCGATCCCTACGTCCTCGGCGCCCTCATTGGCGACGGCACACTCAGCGACGCCGTCCTCGTCACCACGACCGACGCCGCGCTCGTCACCACCCTGTGCGCCCGCCTCGCCCCGCTCGGACTTCGTCTCAATCAGGTCATCTCCAAAGGCGCTCCCACCCTCTCTTGGCGCATCGTCGGTCCTGGCAAAGGCCACGCCAACCCCCTCCGCACCGCGCTCCAATCACTCGGCCTCGCGGTCCGCTCCGAAGAGAAATTTATTCCGCCCTCTTACTTCAACGCGTCCGCCGCGCAGCGCCTCGACCTCCTCCGTGGGCTTCTCGATACCGACGGCACCGTCGACAAACTCGGCGTCGTCTCGTTCACCACGTCCAGTCCCCGCCTTGCCCGCGATTTTCAACAACTCGCCTGGTCCCTCGGCTGCATCGCCACCCCCGGTGCCGTCAAACACCCGACCTATTCGCACCGCGGCGAGAAACGCACCGGCCTCCCCGCCCACACGCTTTTCCTCCAACACCCCGAACCCGCCACGCTCTTCACGCTCCCGCGCAAAGTCGCGCGCACCGGCCGCCCCAAAGCCCGCGCCCGCCTCGGCCATCGCCTCCGCCTCGCCGCCATCGAGCCCGCGGGCCAAGCTGAGTGCGTCTGCATCTCCCTCGACTCACCCAGCGGCCTCTACGTGACCGACGACTACCTCGTCACCCACAACACCACGATCCTCCGCGCCCTCGTCGACATCCTCAAGGCCAAGAAAGTCCGCGTCCACCTCGCCGCCCCCACCGGCCGCGCCGCGCAACGCCTCTCCGAAACCACCGGCGGCTTCGCCTCCACGATCCACCGCCTGCTCAAATACGACGCCGCCACCGGCGGCTTCACGGCCAACGAAAACGCCCCCCTCGCCACCGACTTCCTCGTCCTCGACGAGGCCTCGATGCTCGACGTCCGCCTCGCCTCCGCCCTCCTCCAGGCCGTCCCCTCCCGCGCTCACCTCCTCCTCGTCGGCGACACCGACCAACTCCCGAGCGTCGGCGCCGGCAACGTCCTCAAGGACCTCATCGCCGTCTCCGACTCCGTCTTCGCTTCCGACACTTCGACGTCCTCCCCTTCCACTGGCGCGTCACCGGCCGCGGCCGCCCTGCCCGTGACGCGCCTCTCCGTCATCTACCGCCAGCAGGGCCAGAGCCAGATCGTCACCACCGCCCACGCCATCAACTCCGGCGACCCCACCCTCGGCGCCGTCCTCCCCGACGTCGCCAGCGCCCAGGTCTGGGCCGATCTCAACTTCATCGCCGCCGCCGACACCGACGACTGCGTCCGCAAAGTCATCGAACTCGTCACCGAGTTCATCCCCCGCAAACTCAAGTGGCCGCACCCCGTCCACGACGTCCAGATCCTCGCCCCGATGCACAAGGGCGTCGCCGGCGTCGGCAACTTCAACGTCCAGCTCCAGGCCGCCCTCAACCCCCTCGCCCACGGCACCCGCGCCCTCCGCTCCGTCCACGGCGAATATCGCCCCGGCGACAAGGTCATCCAGCTCCGCAACAACTACGACAAGGGGCTCTTCAACGGCGACATCGGCACCATTGTCTCCATCGACCCCGAGGCCGGCACGCTCGACGCCAAATTCGACTACGACGTCCACACCTTCGACCGCGGCGAGTTCGCCAACCTCGCCCTCGCCTACGCCATCAGCATCCACAAGTCGCAGGGTTCCGAATACCCCGTCGTCATCGTGCCGCTCCTGAAAGCCCACTTCATGATGCTCCAGCGCAACCTGATTTACACCGCGATCACGCGCGGCAAAAAAAAGGTCTTCCTCGTCGGCGAACCCGCCGCCTACGCCATGGCCGTCCGCAACGCCGAATCCAAAACCCGCGTCACCCACCTCAAGGAAAAGATCGTCGCCACTCCCGCGCCGCACCGCGCGCCGTAAGACGCCTCCCGCCCCCGCGCAAAAAAGTCGTCCGGCGGCACCGCCCCCCCGCGGATCGTCCCGCCCAGCCGAAAGCGCCTTGCCGTCCGCGCCGAATTGGCCGACGGATTTTTTATGCTGACCCTCCGGCCCACCAAGATGCTGGCCCGCCGCCTCCACCTGACCGTGCCCGCCGCGCCGCCGCCCGTGACCAATCGCGTGGCGGACTGGTGCGCCCACGAGTTCACCGCCTCGCGCCACCGCTACCTCCTGTTCTGGAACACCGCCGCGTTTCTCCCCGTGCTCGTGACCGGTCGCGGCGTGCGCGACGACCACGACCTGATCATGCGGCTGGTCGACGGACTCAAGCTGGTGCTGAGCGGCCCTGATTTGGAGTTTTATTTCCAACGCTGGATCGTCCCCGAACTGGGCGGGGTGCAGTGGGCCCCGATTCCCTCGCGGTCCGTTTTGGGCACCATGAACGACTTCATGATCATGGCCAAATACCACCTCACCGCCCGCAACCAGTCTCCCCTGGAAATCGCGGAGCTGATGGCCCAGGCCCCGCTGGCCGCCCTCGGCATGAACTCCCCCGCCAAAGCCTTTCGCTCGCTGCGGGCGTAAACCTCCGGTTCGCAACTCCGTCTTCATGAAATCCACCGCCGCCCTCGTCTGCGCCGCGCTCGCCGTTCTCCTCTCCGCCTGCACCACCGCCCCGCGCGCCCCCCACGGTCGCGTCGCCCCCGCTCTCCTCGCCCCACCCGAATTCTGGCTCGACCTCGTCGCGGGCGATGAGGTCTCCGACGACGAAGTCCTCGCCGACCTCGCCACCGCTGGCGTCATCTTCGTCGGCGAAGCCCACACCGTCCAACGCCACCACGATCTCCAACTCGACCTCCTCCAAAAACTCTTCCTCCGCCGAGTCCCGCTCGTCCTCTGCCTCGAACAACTCGAGGCCCGCGACCAACCCGCCGTCGACCGCTACAACCGCCGCGAAATCGACCTCGCCACCCTCGCCGCGCAAATCGACTGGCCGAAGCAGTGGGCCAACTACGCCGACTACCGCCTCCTCTGCGAATTCGCCCGCCACCACCGCATCCCCCTCCGCGCCCTCAACGCCCCCGCCAACACCATCCGCACCGTCAGCCGCGGCGGCGGTCTCGCCAAACTCCCGCCCGATCTCCGCGCCCACCTCCCCGCCGAGATTTTCACCGACGATCCCGTTTACGAGCGCCTCATGAATCTCGCACTCGCCCAACACCTCGCCCTGGACCCCGCCCGACTCCGCCCCGTCTTCGAGGCCCAGGCCGCCCGCGATGAAACGATGGCCGCGGCCATCGTCGCCGCCCGCCGCGTCGACACCCCACCCGACCAACTGCGCACCGCCTTCGTCGTCGTCGGCGCCGGCCACATGCGCTTCGGCCTCGGCACCGCCGAACGCGTCCGCCGCCGCGATCCCGGCATCGTCGAGCGCCTCGTGCTCCTCACCGACAGCGGTCAGGGCGGGATGACCGCCACCCAAAAAGCCCAGACGCGGGACGTGACCATAACCCACGCCGATTTCCGCGCCATCGGCCGCCCGCCCGCCGACTACGTGCGCGTCCTGCCGCTCACCGCCCGACCCATCCTGCCACCCGGCCATCCGCCCGTTCCCTGACCCGCTCCCCGCCGCCGACCGCCCGCCCCGCGCCCACCCCCCGCCCGCCTTCGCCCTCTAAAGTCACTTTCGTTGATTATGGGTTTGAGGTTCGGCCCCCGGCTTGCCGACAATGCCTCATGGCCGCCACCACCGTCCCCGATCTGCCTGTGGGGATTTTCCTGGCGGAAACCGTCTGGTTCGAACCCGTGGCCGCGACCTTCGCCGCCGTCGCTCTCGTCATTCTGGCCTGGCGGGTTTGGCGCAGCCAGGAAGACGCGCGCCGCGCCCTCGCCGAGCGTGAGCGCCTCCTCGCCGAGGAAAAGGAACGGACCGCCCAAGTTCTCCAGGAGAAGGAAGCCCTCGCCCGCGAGAACAAGACCAAGAGCGAAATGCTCGCCACGCTCAGCCGCGACATCCGCGGTCACCTCAACGGCATCATGGGCTCGGCCGACCTCCTCCTCGACAACACCCTCAAGCCCCGCCAACGCGACCACCTCACCACCCTCCGCGCCTCCGCCGAATCCCTCCACCAGTCGCTCAACGACGTCCTCGACTATTCCAGCATCGAGACCGGCCAGATTCAAATCGCCCACAGCCCCTTCGAGCTCCGCCAACCCCTCAACGACGTCGTCGAAACCCTCTCGCCCCTCGCCCACCTCAAGGGCCTCGAACTCGTGCTCATCATCGCCCCCGACGTGCCGCTGCACGTCGCCGGTGACGCCGCCCGCCTCCGTCAGGTCCTGTTGAACCTGATGTCGAACGCCGTGAAGTTCACCGCCCAAGGCCGCGTCGTCCTGCGCGTCTCCCTGTCGGCCGGCTCCGGCACGACACCCGACCACGCCCACGACTGCATCCATTTCAGCATTACCGACACCGGGCCCGCCATCCCCGCGGAAATGCACGCGACGATCTTCGACCGTCCGTCCGACTCGATGGCCACCTCGCCCCGCAACTTCGGTAGCTCCGGCCTCGAACTCGCCATCAGCAAACGCCTCGTCGAGCTCATGGGCGGAAAAATCGGCGCCCGCAGCCTCCCCGAGGGCGGCTCCGAAGTCTGGATCCTCCTCGGGCTGCCCGCCGACCGAACCCAGCCCGTCGTCCCGCCCCCCCATCCGCCCGACCTCCACGTCGTCGTGCTCGACGGCCTCGCCGCCGCGCGCCTCGCCGCCTCCGCCATGCTCACCCGGCTCGGCCTCGACCACGACGCCACCGATTCCCTCGCCCAGGCCGCCGAAATGCTCCACGACGCCCTCGACGCCGAGGCCCGCGAACTCGTCCTCCTCCTCGACGAAACGATCGCCAAATCCAGCGGCGCCCAGTTCGTCCGCCTGCTCGAAGCCGACCCCGCTCTCTGCCGCACCCGCATCGTCCTGCTCTCCCGCGACCCCGAGGGCATCGCCACCGCCGGTTTCGATTTCCCGATCACCGCCGTCCTGCGCAAACCGCTCCTCCGCTCCGAATCCCTGCTCGAAGCCGTGCTGGCCACCCCCGGCGCTAAAATCCTCCGCCCCTCCGGTTCCCGCGCCCCCTTCGACGCCGCCACCACCCCCGCGCCCGCGGCCCCCGGCCACCGCCCGCTCGTGCTCGTCGTCGACGACGACAACATCAGCCGCTCCGTCAGTTCGCAGCTCCTCGCCATCCTCGGCTGCGAGGTGCACCTCGCCGTCAGCGGCACCACCGCCATCGAGTCCGCGGGCCACACCGCCTACGAGCTCATCTTCATGGATTGCCAGATGCCCGAGATGGACGGTTTCGAAGCCACCCACCGCATCCTCGCCGAACTCGGCGGAAAAGCCCCGCCCATCGTCGCCCTCACCGCCAACACGACGCTGCGCGACCGCGAGAAATGTCTCACCGCCGGCATGCGGGACTTCATCGCCAAGCCCGTCCACAAAGCCGATCTCGTCCGCGTGCTGAAACGCTGGACCAACGCGGAAGCGCCCGCCGCCAAGTAACCCCGCTGCCGCGCAGCGGGCCCGGAGCACCCGCCCTTTTTTCCCGCCTGGCCCGACGCCTCTCCGCCTCCGCCCCGCCCTTCGACCGCCGCCGCTTCCTCCAGTCCTCCGGCCTCCTGCTCGCCGGCGCGACCCTTGGGCGCACCGCCCTCCTCCGCGCCGCCGACCCCGCCCCGCCCGCGTCACGCTCCCCTTCGCGCGCGGCGATCGCGCCCTCGCCACCTACCCGCAAAAACGCCCGCTCATTCTCCTCACCGGCCGTCCGCCCCAACTGGAGACGCCCTTGGCCGTTTTCACCGACGGCCTGCTCACCCCCAACGACGCGTTCTTCGTCCGCTACCATCTCAGCGCCCATCCCACCCGCATCGCCCCCGCAACCTTTCGCCTCCGCGTCCGCGGCAAAGTGAACACCGCGCTCGAGCTTTCCCTCGCCGACCTCAAGCGCCTCGCCCCACCCGTCGAACTCACCGCCGTCAACCAGTGCTCCGGCAACAGCCGCGGCTACTTCAACCCCCGCGTCAACGGCGGCCAGCTCGGCCACGGCGCCATGGGCAACGCCCGCTGGACCGGCATTCCCGTCCGCGCCCTCCTCGGACAAAGCCGGCCTCGCAAAGACGCCCGCCAGGTCGCCTTCAAAGGCCTTGACCACGGCCTCCTCGCAGGCACCCCCGATTTCATCAAGGCCCTCGACGTCGACCACGCCCTCGACGGCGAGGTCATGCTCGCCTGGGCCATGAACGGCGAAGACCTGCCGATGCTCAACGGCTACCCCCTCCGCCTCATCGTCCCCGGCTACTTCGGCACGTATGGGGTCAAGCACGTCGACGACCTCGAGGTCCTCGACAGCGTCTACACCGGCTTCTGGATGGCCTCCGCCTACCGTGTCGCCGACAACCCCAGCCACACCGTCGCCCCCGGCACCGCGCCGAAGAAGACCATTCCCATCGCGCGCTTCACGATCCGCTCCTTCATCACGAGCCTCGCGGACAACGCCACGATCCCCGCCGCCCGCGAGACGGTCGTCCGCGGCATCGCCTTCGACAGCGGCCACGGTATTCGCGAAGTCACCGTCTCCAGCGACGGCGGCCAGACCTGGCGCGCCGCCACCCTCGGGGCCGACAGCGGCCGCTACGGCTTCGGCGAATGGAAGTTCGGTTTCACGCCTCCCGCTCGTGGATCGTTCACTCCCCTCTCCCGCGCCCTGAACCGCATCGGCGAATCGCAACCGCTCGAGCCGCTCTGGAACCCCGCCGGCTACGCCCGCTACGTCGTCGAAACCGTCTGCGTCGAAGCCGTATGAATACCACGCCTCCCTCCCCCCCCCGCCCCGGCCCAGTCATGGCGAGGAGCGCAGCGACGCGGCCATCCAGCTGAATCTCCGTCGCGCGCTTCGCGC
>CAJAYO010000225.1 GCA_903948415.1 uncultured Opitutia bacterium
ACGCCCGACACCGACATCACCGTCAACGAAACACGAAGCGCACCGCCGGACACTGGCGCACGAGCGTGATCGGAGGGGCAAGTTGCCGGTGGGTGACCGTCACCGGCCCGCAGGCCCGGCGATCGCCCTCGCTCAGGTGGCGGCGATGCAGCGACGGCACGCCCGCCGGCCACGGGTAATTCAGCCGACGGAGGTCCCAGCGATGCAGGTGCGGATCGACGAGAGAAAATGGGGCAGGGAAAAGCAGAGGGACGGGCGCATTGCTCGCGCGCAGGCCGGCTTCCGCTCCCCCGAAAACCCTGAAGACGCCGGTCGGCGCCCGGGAACCAGTCGGCGCCTGCAGGCGTCGCGGTGCGTCGGGCCGCGCTCCGGGATTTCGCGCGGGGGGGGGAGCGCCCCGCGGCGGCCCCGAATTTTTCCCGCCCGCCCGCAAACTTTCTCCACGGCCCCCGTCGCTCCCTCCGTCGGCCGCGCTCGTTCAGCGCGACGCCTCCGGCGGCTCCGTCCGCAGCTTGTGCTTCGCCCGCTTTCCGCGTGGCACGGGTCGCCCGACCCGTGCCCCCTCCGCCCCGGTGACACAGCACCTCGCAAATGCGTCGCAGCGCCGCCGCGTCCTGCGACGCGTCGCTGAGAAAAACGGCGCGGGAAGCTGGCGACGGCTCGGCCGACCGGCGGGGCGGCCGCGAAACTCACGGAGCCCTCCCCGGGTGCAACGCCCTAGTGCCCGCCCCCCCTCCACCCAAACCGCTTGGCGTCCGCGCCCCTTCACCCCACGCTCCGATCACCGTTCCCCACCCCATCCCACATGCACCTCCGCTCCCACCTCCCCCGCGCATTTCCGCTCCTCGCCCTGCTCGCTCTGGTCTTCGCCCTCTCCCCCGCCCTCCGCGCCGCCATTCCCGGCGTGACCCTGCCGCCCGCCGGCGACGGCAAACTCCGCATCATCGCCTTCGGCGCCCACCCCGATGACTGCGAACTCCAGGTCGGCGGCACCGCCGCGCGCTGGGCCGCGCTCGGCCACCACGTCCTCCTCGTCTCCGTCACCAACGGCGACATCGGCCATTGGCGCGAAGCCGGCGGCCCCCTCGCCCTCCGCCGCAAAGCCGAGGTCGACGCGGCCCACCGCATCCTCGGTATCCAAGGCGTGGTGCTCGACAACCACGACGGCGAACTCGAGCCCACCCTCGAAAACCGCCGCACACTCACGCGCCTCATCCGCGCCTGGAATGCCGACCTCGTCCTCGGCCCGCGCACCAACGACTACCACCCCGACCACCGCTACACCGGCGTCCTCGTCCAGGACGCCGCCTTTATGGTCACCGTCCCGTTCTTCTGCCCCGACGTGCCGGCGATGACGAAAAATCCCGTCTTCCTCTATTACACCGACCGCTTCCAGAAACCCGCCCCCTCCCGCGCCGACGTCGTCGTCTCGATCGACGCCGTGATCGAAAAGAAACTCGATGCCCTCGCCGTCATGGTTTCGCAGTTCGCCGAGGGTGGCGCCAACGGCTCCGCCGCCCTCTACCCCGCCGATGCCGCCGGCCAGCGCGAACGTCAGCGCCAGGTCCGCGCGAATTTTCACCGCCGCTACCAAGCCATCGCCGCGCGCTTCCAAAAGGAACTCGCCGCCTGGTATCCCGGCCCCGCCGCCGAAAAAGTGCAGCACGCCGAGGCGTTCGAGGTCTGCGAATACGGCACCCAGCCCGACCGCACCGCGTTGAAGCGCCTTTTCCCGTTCTTCGATTGATTCAGTCCGCGGTAGGGCGGACTTCCGTCCGCTCTTTTAGGCCCGCCGACTCCCCGCGCTGGGGCCGGACAAAAGTCCACCCTGCTTTACCGACATCGCGCCCGTCCGCCCCTCCCTCCCTTCCGCCGTTCGTCGCGAACCGCTTGGACTTTTTCTCGCTCTAGGCCACGTTCCGCTTTCGCCGTTCCACACCCGCATGAAACTCCTCCGCCTCCCCTCTGCGTTTCTCGCCGTCACCGCCGCGCTGCTCGCCGCTCCGCTCTCCGCCGCCGAAGCCCCCGTGCCCGCCCTCCCGCCGCGCGTCGTCGCGCCCACCGATACCGCGCAGTTCCGCCGTTTCACCCTCGATAACGGCCTGCGCGTCCTCCTCGTCTCCGACGCGAAGTTCAACAAATCCGGCGCCTCCCTCGTCGTGAACGTCGGCCAGATCGACGACCCCGCCGACACCGAGGGCCTCGCGCATTTTCTCGAGCACATGCTCTTCCTCGGCACCGAAAAATATCCGGACGTCGCCGACTACGGAAATTACATTCGCCAAAACGGCGGCAACAACAACGCCTACACCGCCAGCGACCACACCAACTACCAGTTCGAAATCCGCCACGAGGCCTTCGCCGGCGGGCTCGACCGCTTCGCGCAGTTCTTCATCGCGCCGAAGTTCAGCCCCGAGTTCACCGGCCGCGAGGTCAACGCCGTGCACAACGAGGCCATGCGCCACGTGCAAAACGACCAGCGCCGCATCTCCGGCGTCTCCCGCGAGCTCTACGCCCCCGGCAGCGGCGAGAGCAAGTTCTCCACCGGCACCAAGGACACGCTCGCCGGCGCCAACCCCCAAAAAGTCCGCGCCTTCTACGAAGCCCACTACACGTCCGACCACATGGCCCTCTGCCTCGCCGGCAAGGCCCCGCTCGACGAGCTCGAGAACTACGCGCGCGATCTGTTTAGCGCCATTCCGCGCCGCAACGTCCCCGCCGTCGTCCGCGAGGCGAAGTTTCTCCCGCGCAAAGCCGCCCTCCGGCTCGCCATGATCGAGCCCGTGAAAGAACTCCGTCAGTTGCAGCTCGAGTTTCCCGTGCCCGCCACCCGCCCCGACTTCGCCAGCAAGCCCGACGCCCTCGTCACGCAGCTCATCAACTACACCGGTGCCGGCGGCATCGAGAGCTACCTCAAACGCGAGGGCCTGGCCAACGGCGTGGGCGCCTATGTCTGGGAGCGCACCGGCGGCTACGGTTCGCTGGTCATCAACGTTGCGCTGACGGCCGCCGGCCAGCAGGACTACGCACGTGTCCTCGCCGCCGTGATGAGCTATCTCGCCCACCTGCGCGCGTCACCGTTTCCGGCGGATTTTTTCCGCGACCGGGCCCGCGTGGCCGCCCTCAATGAAACGTATAGTGACCGCGGCGAAGGCTCCGCCCTCGCGACCAAGCTCGCCAACCAGGCTCTCTTCTACCCGCTCGCCGTCGCCGAGCGCGTGACCGATGCGTGGGGCGCGCCCGACGAGCCCGCCTACCGCCGCCTGCTCGGCGCGCTCACGCCGGACAATATCCTGGTCTCGCTCGCCGCAAAGGGCGTGCCCACCGACCAACACGAGCGCATCTACCACACCGCGTATTCCTATCGCGAGGACACCGGCGCAGCCTACGAGGCCCTCGTGCAGCCCGCGAAACTGGCCTTCGCCCTGCCCGGTACGAATTCGTTCCTCCCCGGCGAAGCCCCGCTCCTCGCCGAGCGCCCGCTCCCGCTCATCGACGAGCCCGGCGTGAAACTCCACTACGCCGCCGACACCGAATTTCAGCGCCCGCAGACCACGCTGATTCTCCGCTTCGTGCCCGTCCGCGAACTGGCCACCGCCGACAACTTCGCGCTCCTGCGTCTCTTCGATTCCTGCCTCGGCGATTTTCTCGATCCCATCGCGGGCGATGCGCGCCTCGCCGGCGTGGACTTCTCCCCGGAAACCAACCTCGAAGGCGTGCGCTTGAGCGTGACCGGCTTCGCCGATTCCCCCGTGCGCTTCGCCACCGCGTTTGCCGGTCACCTCCGCACGTTTGCGCCCGCGCCGGGACGTTTCGAAGCCGTCAAGGAAGCCATGCTCCGCGGCCTGCGCAGTTACCCCGAGTCGGAAGCCTACCTCCTCGCCCGCGATCGGCGCGATGCGCTCAATCGCGAGTTTTATTTCCTCCCCAGTGAACTCCTCGCCCGCACGACCTCCGCCACGTGGGCCGACGTGCAGGCCTTCGCGCAAAAATTCTTCGCCACCGGTCAACTCGAAGTCGTCGTCCACGGCCACGTCACGCCCGCCGCCGCCATCGCCGCCACCCGCACCATCGCCGAAAAGATCGGCGCCCAGCCCGCCCCGGAGGCCGCGCTGCTCCGCCGCCGCCACCTCACGCTCGCCGCGAAGGAAGACGTCGTCGATGCCGGCCTCGTCGCCGGCGTAAACTCCGCCTTCCTCCGCGATTACCACCTGCCCGACGATTCGCCCGCCACGCGTGCCGCCGCCGTCGTGCTCGCGAATTTCTTCGGCGAGCCTTTCTACTCCGAGCTCCGCACGAAACAGCAGCTCGGCTACATCGTCGGCGCCAACGCCGGCGGCTCGCTCCGCCAGCGCTCCTTCAGCTTCGTCGTCCAATCGAGCGGCTACGCCCCCGACGAACTCCGCCGCCGCGCCGAAGCCTTCATCGCCACGCTGCCCGCCGCCCTCGCCGCCGTGGATGACCGGCAGTGGGCCACGCTCCTCGCCGGCGCGCGGTCCACCCTCGAAGAAAAACCCAAGAGCATCCGCGACAAGGCCGAATTGTTCTTTGCCTCCGCCTACACCTACGACGGCGAATGGGATCGCCGCCAAAGCGCCGTCAAGGCCCTCGAGACCCTGACCAAGAGCCAAGCCGCCGCCCTGCTCACGACGGCCCTTGCCCCCGAGACGGCCAAGACCCGCACGATCTTGCTCCACAGCAAAAACCACCCGCCGGTCGCGCCCATCACGCCCACCTTCACTCATCGCGACGCGTGGAAATCCGCGCGCCAGTTCAAGTAAACGTCTGCGCCCGTGTTCCCCTCACCTACCTTCCCGTCCACCCTCTTATGAAACGTTTCTCTGTCGTTCTCTTCTCCGCGCTGGCCTGCGTCGCACTCCTCCGTGCCGCCGAAAAGCCCGCCGCGGCGCCCATCAAAGCCGAGGGCTTCTCCTTCGTCAAAACCGTCGGAGCCATTTCCGAATACAAACTCGACGCCAACGGACTCGCCGTCCTCCTGCTCCCCGAGCACTCCGCGCCCGTCGTGACGTTTATGGTCACGTATCGCGTCGGCTCGCGCCACGAGGTCACCGGCACCACCGGCGCCACCCACCTCCTCGAGCATCTCATGTTCAAGGGCTCCGATGCCTACAACCGCGGCAAGGGCACCAGCGTCGACCAGTTCCTCGAGCGCGTCGGCGGCAACTACAACGCCACCACCTACCTCGACCGCACCAACTACTACGCCGAAATCGGCAACGAGCACCTCGAAGGCTACATCGCCATCGAGGCCGACCGGATGCGTAACCTCTGGCTCCGCGAAGAAGACCGGAAACCGGAGATGACCGTCGTGCGCAACGAATTCGAAATCGGCGAAAACGATCCCGAGCAGGCCCTCGACAAGGAGATCACCGCCGCCGCCTTCCAGGCCCATCCCTATCACCACTCCACCATCGGCTGGCGCTCCGACATCGAGAAAGTCTCGATCGAAAAACTCCGCGAGTTCTACGACACGTTCTACTGGCCCGACAACGCCACCGTCACGATCATCGGCGACTTCGAGCCCGCCGCCGGCCTCGCCCTCGTCAAAAAATACTACGGTGCCATCCCGAAATCCCCGAAGCCCATCCCGCAGATCTACACCGAGGAGCCCGCGCAAAGCGGCCCGCGCCGCGTCACCGTCCGCCGCGCCGGCGAACTTGGCGTCGTCGGGATCGCCTACAAAACTCCGGCCGCCCGCCATGCCGACATCCCCGCGCTCAACGTGCTCTCGAGCATCCTCTCCTCCGGCAAAACCAGCCGTTTCTACCGCGCCCTCACCGATAAAAATCTCACGCTCAACGTCAGCGCCAACACCGGTTATTTCCACGATCCGTCGCTGCTCAACGTCTACGCCAACCTCGCCCCCGGCGCCACGCACGAGCAGGTCGAAAAACTCCTCCTCGCGGAAATCGACCGCGTGAAATCCGCCGGCGTCACCGCCGCCGAGGTCGCCACCGCCCTCGGCAAGATCAAGGCCGCCACCGCTTACAAACGCGACGGTTACTTCTCCATCGCCGGCAACCTCAACGAGGACATCGCCGCCGGCGATTGGACACTCTACTACACGCTCGATGCCGCGATGGCCAAAGTCACCGCCGCCGATGTGACGCGCGTCGCCCAACAATACCTCGACATCAACCAAAGCGTCACCGGCTGGTTCATCCCGCTCGCCGCCAAGTAACCGCTGATTTCCCCCTAGCCGCACGCCTTGGCGTGCGGACCGCGCCGTCACCGGCTCGGCTCCACACCAACACTCTCCGCCCATGAAATTCGCTCTCCGTCTCCCCCGCTCCCCCTCTCACCGTCTCTCCCTCTTCGCGCGCTCCCCCTCCCGCGCCCGCGTGGCTCTCGTCGCCACCGCCGCTCTCGCGCTCACCGTCCTCACCACAAATGCTCAAGTCGCCAAAAACGCCGTCCGCGAAAAAATCGCCGGCCTCGAACTCGTCGTCCTGAAAACCGGCGTCAAAGAAGTCGTCACCATCCGCGGTTCGCTCGCGGCCGGCGATGCGCTCAGCCCCGATGGCCACCCCGCCCTCGCCGATCTCACGGGCGGCATGTTGGACAAAGGCACCACCAAACAGGACAAGTTCGCGATCGCCCAGCTCCTCGGCAACGTCGGCGCGACCATTTCCTTCGGCACCGAACCGAGCGCGTTGAACATCAGCGCCAAGTGCCTCCGCGCCGATCTGCCGCTCGTGCTCGGTCTCATCGCCGAGCAGCTCCGCTCGCCCGCGTTTTCCCGCGAAGAATTCGCCAAACTCAAGCAGCAGTTCGCCGGCAATTACCGCCGCCAGCTCGATGAGACTGACTTTCGGGCCTCGGACAGCTTCTCCCGCGCCGTGTATCCGGTCGGCCATCCCAACCGCCAGGCCCCGTCCGCCGAAATCCTCGCGAGCGCGGAGAAAGCCACCCTCGAAGAAGTGCAGGCCTTTCACGCGAAATATTACGGCCCCGCCACCTTCCGTCTCGTCCTCGTCGGCGACATCGACCCCGCCTCCGCGAAATCCGAGGTCGCGAAAGTCTTCGCCGGTTGGACCGGCGGCCTGCGTCCGCCCACACCCGCTCCGGCCAAGCCCGGTGCCGTCGACGCCGCGCGCGATCAAAATGTCTTCATGCCCGAGAAGACCAACCTCTCCATCCTCTGGGGCCAGGCCACCGGTCTCCGCTACGGCGATACCGACACCCTCGCGCTGCGCGTCGGCACCTCCGCCCTCGGCAGCGGTTTCACCGGCCGCCTCATGGCCAACGTCCGCGACAAGGAAGGCCTGACCTACGGCATCGGCTCTTACGTGGCCGGCGACACCTTCGTCGACGGCGACTGGCGCATTCAGGGCAATTTCGCCCCCGAGATGCTGGAGAAAGGCATCGCCTCCACCAAGCGCCAGCTCACCGAATGGTATACGAACGGGATCACCGACGCGGAGCTCGCCCAGCGCAAAACCGGCCTCGCCGGCACCTACAAGGTCGGCCTCTCCACGACGGCCGGCATGGCGGGCACCATCCTCGCCACGCTCAACCGCGAGCTCGAACTCTCGTTCATCGACCAATATCCCGCCCGCGTCGGCGCGCTCACCAAGGAACAGGTCAACGGCGCCATCAAGAAGCACCTCGACCCCGAGAAGATGGTGCTCGTGAAAGCCGGCACCGTCCCCGGGGCGAGGTGAAGCGCCCGCGGCCGCATCGCCGCCGCGCCGAGGCCAGGGACTTGGGTGCCGGCGGGTCGCGCCGGCCCCAAAGCCGCTCCCGCCCGCTCAGGCTTTCTTGCGGCGGGCCGGCTTGGGTTGCGACTCCTCCCCGCCTTCCGCCGCCACCACGACCGCATCGTCCGAATTCTCAATCTCGGGATCAATGACGCCCATCGCCAAATCGCTCAACCGCACCACCGTCAGATAAGCTTCCCACACCGGCGCGGCGGCGCCGGGGCCGTGAGTCGTGTTCCTGTCCGTCACGGTCAGCGACGCCCCCGAACACGTTGCTTTCGAAAAATTGTATCCGCCGGTGGGATCGGTGTTGCCGGGCGCGCCGATGAAAGCGATGCCCGCCGGCCAAAAAACCTCGGTCGAACCGGCGAGGCCGTTCGCAATCGTAAACACGAGATCCACCGGCTTTTTCTTCCCTTTGACTTGGATTTGATTGGGCCGGCTCGGGTGGCCGTTGCCCACGCCGCTGCCCGGGATGACGGCGGTGGTGGCGGCGCAGAAGCGCGGCGTATCGGTCGCGAGCACTTTGAAGTCGGTGAGCGTGACGGTGATCGAGAGCTTTGGATAGGCCATGGTATGTTTCTCCTTTTGGGGTTAATGTTGAACTTCAGCGGACAAAGTTTTGACGCCGGAAATCCCGGGCCAGGGCTCCAGCGGCTGATAGCCGAGCCTGGCCAGTCGCTCCTGCACCGCGCGGCCCGCCTCGGCCCGACCCAGCAACATCAGGGCGCGGGCCGCCGGATCAAGCACCCGGGCGTTCGTCGACGTGCGCGCGCGTTCCTCCACGGTCGCGAGTGCGGCTTGAAAATGCCGGCGGGCCGATTCGGAGTCACCCGCGCGTTGGGCAATCACGCCCGCGGTGATGTGGGCACTCGCCACCGAATTCAGATGATTTTCGTCGGCCCGATCCAACGCGAGGAGGGCCTGCGCGGCTGCGACCGCCCGCTCGGCGGCCTCGCCCGCCCCGGGTTCGCCCGCCGCGTCACTCAACTGCGCCACGAGCCGCGAGGCC
This sequence comes from uncultured Opitutia bacterium, assembly GCA_903948415.1. Classification (GTDB taxonomy): domain Bacteria; phylum Verrucomicrobiota; class Verrucomicrobiia; order Opitutales; family Opitutaceae; genus GAS368. The sequence continues at coordinate 8,734 of CAJAYO010000225.1, forward strand.
AGGGCGAGCGCCGAGGTGATCGCCCGGTTCGACGTCCCGCTCTTCGCCAGTTGCTCGAGCGCCGCCCGGCCCTCGCGCACGAGGCGGCCGGCGACCGCCGCGTCACCCTGCGCGCGCAACAGCAGGGCATACTTGAGCCGCGCCGTCTGCGCCGAAACCTGCCAGTCGCGGTTGGTGGCATCCTGCGCGGTCAGGGCCTCGAAAATTTCCATCGCCCGCCGCCGCCGCTCCAACGCCGCCGCCTGCTGCCCCGCGATGGCCAGGGTGTCGGACTGCAAGCCCAGCGCGGTGGCGAGCCGCTGCTTCATGCGGGCCGAAAGCGCATCGGCTTTGACCTGCACCTCCAGCCGCGCGACCTGCGCGCCGAAGCGGGCGATCGCCTCCGTCAGGTCTCCCGCGCGTTCCGCGATGCTGCCCAGGTAGGAGTCGACGTTAGGAGTCGACGTTGGCGATGCTCGCCTGCAATTCCGCATCGTCCGGCAGCATCGCCAACAATCGTTCGTGGGCCTCGCGCTCACCCAGAAAGCCCTGGCGCGCCGCCGCGAGATCGCCGCGCTTGAGCTCGAGCGCGGCCAGATTGTGGTGACCCGACACCGCCTCCCGCTGCCACCGTGGCAGAGCCGGATCCAGGCCCGTCAAGGCCACGCCCGAATCGCGGTAACGCCGCCACCAGGCCCCGGCCTCGGCATACTGGCCCTGCTGATACGGCACGTAACCGAGCCAATACTCCGCTTGCGCCCGCTCGAACAGGATCTCCCCATCCCGGGGATGGCGCGTGACCAGACCTGAGGCGCGGTCGACGGCCGCGGTGAACGACTCCGTCGCGTCCGCGTAGCGCAACCGCGCGAGGTAAATCTGGCCGATCTGCGTAAACAATTTCGCCTGCTGCGCATTCGACCGGTCCGTCAGATCGCGCGGATCGAGCGACTTGAAATAGGCCATCACTTTTTTCGCCACGTCGTCGAGCGCTCCCAGTTGGTCCGCTTTCTTCAGGCGCGTTTCCAAATCCTCCAGCATCTGGGCCATCACCAGCTCACTGTTCTCCTGGCGGCGCTGCGCGTCGTCCCGCGCCCGGAGGGCCAGCACGGCCAGCCCCAGGGTGATCGCCATGCCCGCCAGGGAACTCGCCGTGACCCAGAACATGCGGCGATGGCGGCGCTGCATCTCGCGCTGCCGCAATTCGTCGAACCCCACACCGAGCAAGCCGGCCACCAAACGGATAAACGCGTCGTCCTTGCCGTCGCCGTGGGCCCGGGCGTCCGCGGCGATCAACTCCACCGGCTTTTCCTTCAGCACCCCGGCCGAACCGACCTGGAAGCGCAACCCCGGCGGGAAACACTCCTCGGCCTCGTCGGCCGCGTTCGGCTCGCCGCCGACGATCAGCGCGAAGATCCGGTCCGCCCGGCCGATCCGCTTGAAATACATCACCTCCTCGTTCACCCACCGCGACCGCGCCGCCGTCGTCGAACCGATCACCACGAGCGTCGCCGATTGCCGCAGCGCCCCTTGCACGGCCTCGCCCAAATCATCGGCCGTCGGCAATTCGTCGCGGTCCCGGAACACCGGCGCAATCCGCGCGCCGACCTCGCCGATCGGCGCCGCCCGCCCGTGGAACCGCTCGGGCACCCGGTAGCCTTCCAGCCGCCGCATCAGCCACCGCGCCCAGGTCGTATCCGCATGGCTGTAGCTCAAAAATACCCGATACTGTTTCGGGCCCACCGCCTCCCGGTCGACGCCGACTGCGCCGGAGGTATCCGCCGGGGAGGACGAGGTCACGAAAGGATTCATGAGTCGAAGCAACGCCGGGCGGGGAACTGGAGGGGAAAAGTCCTGCCGTCGGCGACACGCGATCAAAACCCATGCGCCCCCCGACCGCCAGCCTCCACTTTGCTCCCCGCTCATGTTTGCGGCGGCCGGTCCGCCCCGGCCCCTGTGCACCGGCCGCACGGGCGCCCCGTCGTTCTCTTTTGACGCGCCCCGCTCTTCTGCGCCACAGTCCCGAGCGACCACCGTGAAGAACGCCGACCTCTCTCCTCTCAGCAAAGCGTGGGACTCGCTTTGGAAACTGCTCCAGCCCCTCTTCGCCGAGCACGCCTTCCTCACGATCATCTGCGCCTTCTTTGCCGTGCTGATGACCCTCAGCTTCTACCGGTTCCTCCGGAGCATCAGCCCCGGTTTGGTCGCGTTCATCCTCATGCTGATTTTCGGCATCCTCACCCTGCACTGGACCTTCACGCGCACCGAACCGCCGTTCCTCAAACCCGTGATCGATGTGATCGCGCCCTTTTTTCCCATGGCCCCGAACTACTCGGGCGGCGCGAAAAAACCCGTCCCCGTCAAACCCGCGCCCCCGCGGCCGGCGAAGCCTTAGGTCGCCGCCGCCATCGGCGCTCGGCTCGGCTCGGCTTGCTGGCGCCCGCCGCTCCTTGTCAGGGCAGGCTTCGTTTCTTCGGTGTCGTGACCCTACTGCGCGAGCGCCCCATAAACGGTGTTCGCGAAGCGTTCGAAAAGTCCGTTTTCATTGTAGGGTTGGTGCTGCACCAGCAGCAGCGCGATCATCCGCTCGCGCGGGTCCACGGTAAAATACGTCGTCGCGTAGCCCTGCCAGCCGTATTGGCCGGGCGAACCCAGCGCGCCCGCCGCAAACGCACCCTCGACCTGCACACTTACGCCGAACCCAAAACCCGCGGGCGTCCACGGGTCGTCGGTCGGGGGCAGATGCGTCACGTGGTTGCGCGCCATCAGCTCGACCGATTTGCGCCCGAGCACCCGCACGCCGTCGAGTTCGCCGCCGTTGAGCAGCATCTGCGCAAAGCGGGCGTAGTCGCCCACCGTCGAGAACAGGCCGCCCCCGCCTTCGTCAAACGTCCCCGAGCGCACCCCGCCCCGGTCGCTCACCAGGGGCCGGACGGGATTTTCCACGGTGAAACCGCCGGCGTCGTTTCGCCGATACGCTTTTGCGAGGCGGGGCAACTCCGCCGCCGGCACGCGAAACGCCGTGTCGTTCATCCGCAGCGGCGCGAAAATCCGCGTGCGCAGCACCTCGCCGAGGGGCTGGCCGGTAATCGTGATCACGACAGCGGCGAGGAGATCGATATTAATGCCGTAGGTCCACCGCTGGCCCGGTTGGTGCAGCAGGGGCAGCTGCGCGACCTTCGCGACAAATGCGTCGTGCGTCGCGCTCTCCCACAGGCCCGCCCGGTCCCAGATCGTCTTCAGCGGCTGCGGCGCGAAAACATCGTAGGGATAACCGGAGGTGTGCGTGAGCAGATGCCGGATCGTGATCGGCCGCTCGGCCGCGACGAGTTGCGGCGCATCCGCCGTGCCGCCGACGAACACCCGCGGTTTCGCCAGCGCGGGCAGATAGCGGGCCACCGGATCGTCGAGAGTGAGCCGGCCTTCTTCGATCAGCGTCATCGCCGCGGCGACGGTGACGGGCTTCGTCATCGAAAAAATCCGGAAAATCGTGTCCTCCGTCATCGGCAATTTTCCGTCGACGTCGCGCAGGCCGCTCGCGCCGTGGGCGGCGATCTTCCCGTCGCGCGCCACGAGCCACACCGCGCCCGCATAGTGTTTCGCCTCGATCTCCCCGCGGATAAATTTCTCCACGCGGTCCAGCCCCTTCGGCGCAAAACCGAGCGCCGCCGGGCTCTCGCCCGGCAAACCCAAGGCGCGCGGGCCGGCGGTCGCGGTCGCCGCGAGCCCGGCCGGTGCCGCGACCAATGCGAACGCGAACAGATGGCGGAAAAACGGGGCCCAAAGGTGATGCATGGTTTTCAAAAATGACACCGCGCAGGCGACGATGGCGCTACGCATGGCCGGCCTGTATGGCAGCGGGCCCGCAGGCGGGCCAGAGCAATGTGTGCCCGGATATTTATGCACGCTTCGCCGTTGACGCGCGGGAACCCGGTGACTCCGCTTCACGCGCGATTCGCATGACCGCCCCAGTCCAATTGCCGGTGTTTCACGTTGTCGGATTCACCGGTCACCGGCGTCTCGCCGATCCCGTGGCCGCCGAACGCGTCCTGCACCAGGTGCTCGACGAGCTGCGGGCGCAGAGCGGCGTCGAATGGCTCGCCCTCTCCTCGGTCGCCGAGGGCGCCGACATGCTGTTCGCCCGCACCGCCCTCAAGCTCGGGATCGGTTGGGAGGCGGTGCTGCCCCTGCCGCCGGCGGAGTTCCGCGCCGATTTTTCCCCCGACGTCTGGTGGCGGGTCGAGGCCCTGCTCGCCGAAGCGGAGCATGCGCGGGTGATCGGCGAACGCTCGCACCGCGACGACGCCTACCTCGACTGCGGGATGGAAACGGTCAACCACTGCGATCTTCTGCTGACGTTCTGGAACGGCGAACCGTCCCGCGGCCGCGGCGGCACGGCGGACATCGTCGCCTACGCGCGCAACCTCGGCCGCCCGCTGATCATCATCGACGCCATGACGCTGACGGTGCGGCGCGAGAACTTCGCGCGGCTCCAGACCGGCGATCGCTACCTCGCGTTTTTCAACCGCCTGCCGCCCGCGCCGCCCCTGCCGCCCGCGCCACCGGCGGCACCGGAGCCGGACGCCGAACGCGCCCTGATGCTCGAGTTTCACCGGAAGGTGGACCACGCCGCCACGCGCAGCGCGCCGCATTTCAAGCGGCTCCAAAGCCTCGTCGTCGGGCTGTTTGTGCTCTCCTCGTGTCAGGCGGCGGCCGCCCACACCTTCGGGCTCGATCTGCCCTGGAGCCAGTTGCTCTGCCTGCTGATCGCGGTGGGCGTGGCGTTTGTCGTGCTGCAACGGCGCCTGCAACACGACTGGATGCGCTGCCGCCTCACGGCCGAGATCACCCGGAGCGCGCTGGCCACCTGGGGACTCCCGCGGGCGCTGCGGTTGTTCGACGATTTCGAGTGGGCCGGGATCGAACCGCTGCGCCGCTCGCTCGACGTGTTGCAGCGCCGGGCCGTCCGCAAACATCCGGCGGGCTTCGATGAATTCCGCCAACGCTACCTCACGGAACGCATCGACGGACAGCTCGCCTACTTCGCCGCCCAGGAACGCCGCACCAAGCCGTTCATGCTCTGCCTGCGGGCGGGCTTGTTCCTCAGCTCGACCCTCGCGATCTGCTTCACGGCCGCCTACGCGGAGCACCGTCTCCTGCCCGGCCTGGTCGCCCCCGCCTGGGTCCACTCGTGGATCTACGAATTCGGCCTGATGGTGTTGCCCGTGTTCTCCGCCGGGTTCATCGCCCTCTTCGCCATCCACGATCTCCACCGCCGCGCCGCCCGGTGCTACGAGATGCGCGTGCGCCTCGAGACGGCACGCAAGGAGGCAACGCTGGTGCGGACCTGGGGCGCCCTCGAACGCGTCGTCATCAAGGCCGAACGCGCGCTGCTGCAGGAAGTCTTCGAGTGGCACTCGATCACCAGCTTCGCCGATTCGCGCTGACGCGGCGACCGGACCGGCGCACAGCCGCCGCGTGACGGCCCCAGATCGTCCCAAAAACTCTGGGACGGGGGAATGCCCCCCCGCCCCGGCATGGTCGGCTGGTTGAGGCTGCGGCGCGGCGCCGCAGCCTGGGCGGGCCCCACCGGCGGAACACCCGTGACACGCGTCCCGTGGCGCGGCCCCACGGACTGGACGGGTCCCCGGTCGGTGCGACGGCCGGTTCGGGTTCCGGGAGATCGTCGTTTGCGGTTGCGGGGAAATTTTTGATTTCATCCGCGGCCACAAACGCCACTCCGGACCCCATGCCGGGATGCACCACCCGGCGATAACGTGCGTTCGGTTGCATGACCGGATGGACCCGGCCGGCGGACATCGCCCACGGGCTCCCGGCTGACCCCGAAACCGCAAAGAACC
>CAJAYO010000226.1 GCA_903948415.1 uncultured Opitutia bacterium
CGACGAAACCTCCCCGCCCGTCTACAAGACCAACTACCTCCGCCACGACTACGCAGTCGGTTCGACCCGCGGCGGCCGCATCGACCCCCTCCAGTCGCACGTCTGGGATGTCACCTGGGCCGAGCCCGATCCGCGCGGCAAACACCCGACGCTCTTCTCCCTCCACCCGCACGCCGCGAGCGAGATCATCCAGGCCTCGTTCGTCTTTTATCCCGAGCCCATGATCAAGGGCGTCACTTTCGAGGGCAAACCCTCCTACGATTCGCCCGACAAAGTCATGGGCAGCTCGCCGTATGAGCAGGTGTTCCAGGATCTCGATACGGTGATCGCCCTCTACGCCATCCCGCCGGACACGCGCTTCCCGCACATCAACGGCTTCTTCTCCAAAGACCTCGCCGAGGTCACCGAAGATGCCTCCGGCTGGATCTTCGCCCGGGGCGGCCGGGCCTACCTCGCCTACCGGCCCCTCGCCCCCTACCGCTGGGAAAACTATCGCCACTATTCGAGCGGCTGGGCGAAGGCCCCCGTCGAACTCGGCGGCCGCCTCCTCACCAGCCCGCACCTCAAAAACGGCACCCTCGTCCAGGCGGCGAGCACCGCCGAGTTTCGCGATCTGGCCGCCTTCAAAGCCGCCATCACCGCCTTGCCGCTCACGTTCACCCTCGACCCCGTGCCCAGCGTCAGCCTGACCACCCTGCGCGGCAAAAAAAATCGCCTTCACCTACGGCCAGACCCCGAGCGTCGACGGCCGCGCGGTCGACTACCGGAGTTGGAAATTGTTCGAAGGCCCCTACCTCAACGCCGAAATCGGCGGCCGCAAGCTGACGATCACCCACGGCCGGCTGGAACGTATCCTGGACTTCAACACCCTCACGATCACCGACCGCGTCCATTGAGCCGCCCCCGTCCCGCCCGGCCGGGGGCCCCGGGCTACCCGGCTGTTCAGTCCGTCCGGTCCGCGCCGCCCGCCCGACCGCCGTCGCGGATCGGTTTCGCGAAACGATAATCGATGTCCCACGGGAAAAAGATCCACTTGTTCTGCTTGAACTCCTTCACGCACGTGTCGACGAAGGGCCGCCCCGCGGGCTTGGCGTAGAGCGTCGCAAAATACGCCTTCGGCAACAGCTGCCGCACCACCTGCGCGGTCTTGCCCGTGTCCACCAGATCGTCGATCAGCAGAAATCCGTCGCCGTCGCCGCTGACACTCGGCTTGAGAATCTGGACGCCGCTCTGGGCCTGGGCCGCACCGCCGCCCGCGCCGGCGGCGTAACTCGACACGCACACCGTGTCGATCAGCCGGATCTCCAGTTCGCGCGCCACGAGCGCCGCCGGCACGAGGCCGCCGCGCGTGATCGCCACGATGCCTTTCCACGTGCCGCGGTCATGGAGCTGCTGCGAGAGATACCGCGCATCGCGGTGCAGCTCCGGCCAGGAAATCACAATCTCGTCGTCGTAACGGGAAGCATCACTCATCGCCCGAGAAAAGGTCCGCCCCGGTCTGCGTCAACGGCCGATGCGGCCGTCTGCCCACCTTTTCATTTCACGGAAAACCGATACTCCGTCGACGAACGGAAGCTCTCCCCGGGGCGCAGGATGGTCGTCGGAAAATCCGGCCGGTTCACCGAATCCGGATAGTGCTGCGTCTCGAAACAGTAGAAGCCGAACTTGTCGCTCGCCGGCTGGTCGCCGAGCGGGCTCGTGTAGAGCTGCATGCCGGGCTCCGTCGTCCACGTCTCCATCACGCGGCCGGAGCGGGGCTCGACCACCCGCGCGGCGAACACCAGCGACCCGTCGCCGGCCGGTCGGTTGATCACGAAATTGTGGTCGTAGCGGCGGCTCGCGCCGAGTTGCGCGGCGCGGGCGCCGAGGGGACGTTGCGGCGTGAAATCCAAGGGCGACTCGTCCACGCGCTTGATCTCCCCGGTCGGAATCAGCGTCGCATCGACGACCGTGTAGGTGTCCGCATTGATGGTCAGCTCGTGATCGAGCACGTCGCCGCCGCCCGCGAGGTTGAAATAGGCGTGGTTGGTGAGATTCACCGGCGTGGGCCGGTCCGTCGTGGCCGTGTAATCGATGCGCAACGCGTCCTGGTCGGTGAGCGTGTAGCGCACCGTCGTCGTGAGGTTGCCGGGAAAGCCCCCTTCGCCGTCCGCGCTCACATAGGTCAACGTCACCGCGGCCACGCCCGGGGCCGTCGCGGGCGCGGCCGTCCAGACGACGCGGCTGAAGTTTTTCACCCCGCCGTGGAGCAGATGGCCGTTGTTGTTCGCGGCGAACTGGTATTGCCGGCCGTCGAGCGTGAAGCGCGCGTTCGCGATGCGGTTGGCCACCCGGCCGAAGACCGCCCCGGCCTGGGGAAAGCCTTTCGCAAAACCCGGCTCCGCCGGCGTGATCTCGCGGACGACGCTGCCGAGTTTTCCGTCCCGGTCGCGCACGCGCAGATCCGCAAGGATCGCGCCGTAGGACATGATTTTCGCGACGGCCCCGTGCCGGTTCGTCAACGTGAACAGCTCCACGTCCGTGCCCTCCGGCGTCCGGCCAACCACCGCGCGTGCGACGGCAACGACGGGGGCCGCGGGCGCGGCATCATCGGTGGGCACAAGCCGCGCCAGCCGGTTGGGGGCGTTCAGCGCGAGGTAAAGCAGGCCGTCCGGACCGGTCACCACTTCGCGGACACGCCCGAGCTCTTTGAAGAGGACTTCCTGGTGGGTCACCCGGTCGCCGTCGGTCTCGAGGCGGCGCAGCTGTTGGCCCCCGAGCCCCGCGAGAAAGAGACTGTTCTTCCAACGCGGAAAACGATCCCCGGTGTAAAATTCGATCCCGGACGGCGCGATGGCCGGCGTCCAAAAGGCCAACGGGGCATCCATGCCGGGGCGCGCGGCCTCGAACGTGCGCTTCGCGTCTTTCCCGCTCGAAACAACGGGCCAACCGTAGTTGTGGCCCGCATCGATCACGTTGATCTCGTCGCCCCCGCTCGGACCGTGTTCGCTCGACCAAAACCGGCCGGTGACCGGGTGAAACTGCAGGCCCTGCGGATGGCGGTGGCCGTAGCTCCAGACCGAGCCGAGGGCGTCGGGGCGCTGGACGAAGGGATTGTCCGGCGGAATGCGGCCGTCGTCGAAGACGCGGTGGATTTTGCCGAGCGGGCTCGCGAGGTTCTGGGCCTCGTCCGGCCGGCCCCGGTCACCGATCGAAAAAAACAGATGGCCCGCCCCGTCGAAGAGAAACCGGCACCCGTAGTGCGACGTGTCGAACGGCGTGTAGTGTTTTTGGTCGGCCCGGAAAATCGTCTCCTGGTCGACCCAGCCGTGGTCTTTGATCCGGCCGCGGATCACGACGGTCATCGACGTGTTCGGCGCGGTACCGGTCTCGACATAGGCGAGGTAAACCCAGCCGTTCTTCGCGTAGTCGGGATGCACCGCCACATCGAGGAGACCGCCGTCCTGTTTCACGTAAATCTCCGGCAAGCCGCCGATCGGCCGGGGATCGAGTTTTCCCTGGACGACGAGGCGCAGCCGGCCGACGCGCTCGGTTACGAGCAGATTGCCATCGGGCAGAAACGCGAGGCCCCACGGCGTATCGAGCCCGGACACGATGGTTTCGAGGCGAAACGCATGGCGCTCCGTCGAAAGCGTGAGCTGGGCGGGCGCAGCCGGCAGCGTGATGCGGCCGGCGAGATACTCGGTGCGTTCGCGCAGCACATGGGCGACCAGTCCGTCGATTTCCGCTTCGGACAGCACCCCGCGAAAGGCGGGCATGCCGGTCTCCGGCCAACCGTCGATGATGCTGCGCCGAATATCGGCCGGGCGGCCGCCGTGATTCCAAAAGAAGTCCAGGAGGTTCGGGGCCGGGATGCCGGTCAGGCGCGGGCCGTGGCAATTCACACAGACCTCGGCGACGATTTTCTCCGGCGTCCGGGGCGCCGGCGGGGCGTCGACGGCGTGCGCCGTCCGCAGGCCCGCGGCGAGCAAAACGAGACTGCACAAGGAAACGCGATACAGAGAAGGGGTCATGGGCAACGGGAGTAAAATCGGATCGTCTAACGGGCTTTGGCAAAATGATAAGAGCGGTAGGACAACTCGCCACGTTCGAGCGCGGCATAAATCCGCGAGCCCTTGATGCCGGCGAAGTCGCGCCCGAGGCCGTGCAGCCAGGGCGGCAGGTGGCGCACGATGAGCTCGGTCGGGCGCGTGGAATTGCGGTTCATGCCGCGCAGGACTTCCGCGTTGATCACGTGCGAGGTACGCCGCACGAGCGGCGCCGCCGCGAGGTCCCGCTCCCATTCCGCCAACCCGGGTTGAAACGAAAATCGGCGTAGAGAAATTCGCCGCCCGGCCGCAGCACCCGTGCGACTTCCGCCCGGAACTTCGGGAAATGCGGATAACCGTGCGACGCCTCGACGTTGAGCACCGCATCGAACGTCGCATCGCGAAACGGCAGTTCCTCCGCGTCGCCCTGCCCAAACGCCAACCCCTCGACCCGATGCCGCTGCCGGCAAAACGCGACGCCGGCGGGATTCAGATCGAGCCCGGTGGTGCGCGCCGGGCGCAGCGTGCGCGTCAGCCACGACGCCCCGCCGCCGTGGCCGCAGCTCACCTCCAGCACGGTTTTCCCCCGCAAGTCCGTCGGCGTCGCGACGTGGTGATAAAGCTGGATGCACGCGCGGTCGGGCTCGTCGGCGGGCTCGAGCGCGAGCCCGCGCGGCGGATCGTCCTCGAAGGCCTAGTGGAGAAACAGCACCTCGTCGGCGCGCAGGCGACGCGTGAGAAAGGGATCCCAAAACGTCCAAATCGCCCGGCGGACGAGCCGGGACGCGAGCAGGTGGTCAATCAACGGCCTTCGGCCCTGTGTGATGGCTCGCCCTACCGGTGTCCGCCGCAAAATCCGCCGGACCGCCGGCATCGGGCGCCCCCCCCGCCCCAGTCCTCCGCCGACCGCCGACGCCCACCCGGCGCCCCGCGCCACCCGCCCACAAAAAAGCCCGGCCGAAGCCGGGCTCGTGCGCTCGCCCGCGGAGGATTCCGCGGGGCGGTGGCGCTTACTTCTTCAGCGCGTAGGGCGCGGAGTACTCGAGGTTCTCCCAGGCGAGCGACAGCACGCCGCCGCCGGCCGCCGCCTTCTTCACGCTCATCGTGAACTGCTCCACGGACGCCGGAAGCTCGGTCTTCTTCAGCGCAATCCGGGCAACCTCCGTCGCCGCCGGGTAAGGATCGGCGCCCCATTGGCCCACGGCCTTGTTCACCACGAGCTTCGCCGAACCGTCGGCCTCGGGCTGAAGATAGAGACTGTACGCTCCGGCCGGGAGCGCCGTGCCACCGAGCTCGAGGTCCTTTTGCGTGATGAACAGCGTCGCCTCGTCGGAACCGAGGCGCCAAATCTTCCCGAAGGGCACGAGCCCGCCCCAGACCTTGCGGACCGCCCCGTCTTTTTTCGGGTCCTTCAGGTTCGGGCTGCCGTAAACCAGCATGACGCGGTTGTCGTCGATCTTGGCGCTGGTCGTGAGATGGGGGCTCCAGCTGCCGGTGGACGTGGCCGCGCCTTTTTTGGCGGCGGCCTTGGGCGCGGGCGTCTGGGCGGTGAGCGGTGACAGCACGCAGAGCGCGGCCGTGACGAAGAACAGGCTGGGAGTGAATTTGCGCATGACGGTTTCTGGGGGACTGGGTTGAAGGGACCGGCGGCACGACGGAGCAAGACGTTCTGCGCGCCACGCGGCGATGGAACAGCCTTCGCACACTGCCGCGGCGTTTCCGCGCGGCGAGAAAAACTTTCTGGCGTTCTCCGACAGTTGCGCTTCGTTTCGCCCGAACATGGATCACCCCATTCGCCCCGCCAGCGCGCTCGCACGCGCGCTCCGCGCCGCCACCGTGGCCGCCGTTTTCGGCGCTTTCTCCGCCCGCGCCGCCGAGCCCGCCGCCCTCGCTCCGCCCGCCGCCGAAAAAAGCGCCCAGTCCGTGGAAAACGCCGTCGTCAAAATCTTCTCCACCATGCGCGGCCCCGATCCCTACAAACCGTGGACGAAACAGGGGCCGCGCGAGGGCACCGGCACCGGCATCATCATCGAGGGCAAACGCATCCTCACCAACGCCCACGTCGTGCTCTACTCCAGCCAGGTCCAGGTGCAGGCCAACCAGTCCGGCGACAAAATCTCCGCGACCGTCGAGTTCGTCGCCCCCGGCATCGACCTCGCCGTGCTCAAGCTCGAGGACGAAACCTTCTTCGACGCCCGCCCCGCCCTCCCCCGCGCCACCCTGCTGCCCGCCGTCAAGGACGCCGTTATGGTCTACGGGTTCCCCACCGGCGGCGCCTCGCTCTCCATCACCAAGGGCATCGTCTCCCGCATCGAGTTCGCCTCCTACAACTACCCGACCTCCGGCCTCCGGATCCAAATCGACGCCGCCATCAATCCCGGCAACAGCGGCGGCCCCGCCCTCGTCGGCGACAAGATGATCGGTCTCGCCTTCTCCCGTCTCGGCGGCGGCGACAACATCGGCTACATCATCCCGTGCGAGGAAGTGGAGCTCTTTCTCCAGGACATCACCGACGGCAAATACGACGGCAAACCCGCGCTGTTCGACGAACTCCAGACCCTCGAAAATCCCGCCCTCCGCGCCTTTCTCAAACTCGACAAAACCGTCGAGGGCATCGTCGTCCACGAACCCGACAGCTCCGACGACGCCTACCCGCTCAAGGAATGGGACGTGATCACCAAGATCGGCGACACCCGCGTGGACAACGAGGGCATGATCAAGCTCGGCGACAACTTGCGCGTCAAACTCCGCTACCTCGTCCAGAAAAACGCCCGGGCCGGCAACGTCCAGCTCACGCTCGTGCGCGATCGGAAGGAGCTCACCGTCGAGGTGCCCGTCGCCCCCACGCGCCCGATGCTCATCCCCAATCTGGAAAATACCTACCCGTCCTATTTCGTCTACGGCCCCTTCGTGTTCTCTCCGGCCACCGGCATTTTCGTCGGCGGCCTGAACAACGCGATGACCAACCTCGCCGCCTCCGCCAGCCCCCTCGCCCTCCGCCGCACCGACAAACCCGCCTTCCCCGGCGAGGAACTCGTCGTCGTCGCCTCCCCCTTCTTTCCCCACAAGCTCTCCAAAGGTTACTCGAACCCCCAGGCCCGCGTCGTCGAAACCGTCAACGGCGTGAAAATCAAAAACCTGAAACACCTCGTCGAGGTGCTGCGCGATTCGCGCGACGAGTTCATGGTCTTCGCCTTCGCCGGCCACGGCGGCGAGTCGCCGATCTTCCCCCGCAAAGACATGCTCGCCGCGAGCGAAGAGATTCTCACCGACAACGGCGTCCGCAGCCAGGGCTCGCCCGACACGCTCGCGGTCTGGAACGCCAAACCGGCCCCGTAAGCCGCGGCCGCCGGCCCGGCGCCCGCGCCCGCCGACGAACGCCGCGGCCGTCACTCCGGCGGAAACACAATCCGCACCACCGTGAAAGTCGGCGTGACCCCGCTGCGCGGACCACGGGCGCTTTCTTCCGCCCGCCCCGCCCCGGCCGGCAGCCCGCGCCGTTCCCAACCTGACCCGCCCTGCCCGCGGTCCGCGCCCGACAGCGGCGCCGCAAATTCGCCCACCACCTCGTAGCCCGCCCGGCCGTGGAGCGCCCGGTCCACCGAAGCCGTCGAACGCGCGATCCAGTAGACCGGCGCCCGTGCGCCCGCGCCTGCAAATCGTGCCAGGCCGTCTCGCGCCCCGCCCGCGCCTCCGCTTCGCGCTCCTGGTTTGCACCCGGCTGCGGCGTCCGGAAGCGCCCGGCTCCCCGGCGGTCGCCGCCGACCCGCCGCGCATCGACAAACTGCCATTTGTCCCCCGCCTGCACTCCGCCGGCGATCGACGCCGGCCCGATCACCACCCCGCCCGCCGCCAGATTCTTCTCCGCAAACGCCCGCGCGTTGACGTTCGCCACTTCGGCGCCGCGCTCCCGCGCCACATGCGCCGACCAGACTACCGATCCGAGCGCGACCTGCGCGACGACCACGCCGCCGACCGCCAGCCGCGCCCCCAGCGCACCCTCTTCCACCGTGCGCACGACCAGACACGCGCCCGCCGCCACCAAAAACGGCACGGGCAAGATCCAATACTGCCCCGGCCACGTCGCGCTCTGCCCGAGCGCCAGGAACAGCAGCATCGTGGCCGCAACGCCCGCCAGCAGCACGCCGTCCGCGCGACGCCGCCAGTTCAGGAGGAGCGCCACCACGCCCGCCACCCCGAGCCCCGCCCACATCAGCCACAGCCCGCCCCGCGCGTCCGGCAGTCGGCCGAGCAGCTCCGCCCCCCCACCCGACCACCCCGACCGACCGTGCTCGCCCACCCAGCGGAAATAGGTGGCCCACGTCGCCGCCAGCTCCGCGCCCCGCGTCGCGACGATCACCGCCACCGGGCCCGCGAGGCCCAGCACCACCGGCCAGCACCGCCCTTTCGGGCGCGTTTGCCAAACCAGCC
>CAJAYO010000227.1 GCA_903948415.1 uncultured Opitutia bacterium
CCTCTTCGTCCTGTCCGTCCTCTTCGTCCCTGTCTTCGCGCGCTCCGCCCGGGCTGCCGAGCCCGCGGCTGACTCCCTCGGCTGGCCCGAGATCACCCAGGCAAACAAACCCTGGACCCGCTGGTGGTGGCCCGGCAGCGGCGTCGATAAAGTCAACCTCACCCGCCAGCTCGAGCAATTCGCCGCCGCCGGTCTCGGCGGCGTCGAGATCACCCCGAATTACGGCGCGAAAGGCGCCGAGTCCCGCTACCTCGACTACCTCTCGCCGAAATGGGTCGAGATGCTCGCCCACGTCGGCACCGAAGCGAAACGCCTCGGCCTCGGCGTCGATATGGCCACCGGCACCGGCTGGCCCTTCGGCGGCCCCTGGGTCAGCCCCACCGACGCCGCGCAAAAGGCCGTCCTCAACTCCGCCGGCCAGCTCGTCCCCGAGCCCACGAAGCAGCTCGTCAAACGCCCCGCCCCCGGCGGCGAAGGCTTCGTCCTCGACCCCTACTCGCCCGCCGCCCTCGGCCGTTACCTCTCCAAATTCGATGAGGCCTTCACCGCCCACCAACTCCCCCGCGGCCTCATCCGCGGCCAGTTCCACGACTCCTTCGAATACTACGGCGCCAACTGGACCCCGCAGCTCCCCGCGAAATTCCGCGCGATGCACGGCTACGACCTCCAAGCCTACGCCGCCACCCTCCTCGCCAAACCCGGCGACGCCGCCCTCGCCGACCTCTCCGCCGACACCCTCGGCCGCATCAAGAGCGACTACCGCGAAACCCTCGCCCAGCTCCACCTCGACTACCTCCGCGCCTGGGTGAAGTGGTCGCACGATCGCGGATACCTCGTCCGCAACCAATCCCACGGCGCCCCCGGCAACCTCCTCGACCTCTACGCCAACGCCGACATCGCCGAGACCGAAATCTTCGGCTCCACGCCTTTCCCCATCCCCGGCCTCCGCCGCGACGCCGCCGACATCGCCAACAACAACCAGGATCTCCCCGAGTCCCTCGTCGTCCGCCTCGCCTCCTCCGCCGCCCACGTCGCCGGCCACCCCCTCGCCTCCTCCGAGAGCGCCACCTGGCTCCGCGACCACTGGAAAGAATCGCTCGCCTTCGTGAAGCCCGAGCTCGACCGCATCCTCGCCGACGGCATCAACCACATTTTCTACCACGGCGCCGTCTACTCGCCCCAAGACGCCGCCTGGCCCGGCTGGCTCTTCTACGCCGCCACCCAGTTCCACCCGCAGAACACGTGGTGGGACGACTTCGGCGCCCTCAACCGCTACATCGCCCGCGTCCAATCCATTCTCCAGCGCGGCTCGCCCGACAACGACATCCTCCTCTACTGGCCCTTCGCCGACCTCCTCGACGACGAGTCCGGCAACGTAAAAATGTTCACCGTCCACCACGCGAAGTGGCTCACCGAGCAGCCCGTCGGCAAAATCGCCCAGTCATTCATCAAGAGTGGTTACTCCTTCGACTACATTTCCGACGCACAGCTCCAGCAGGTTCGCGCAGAGTCCGGTGAACTCGTAACCGCAGGAGGGAAATACAAAATACTGGTCGTTCCTCCGACGCGTCGGATGCCGCTCGAAACCCTTCGCCACATCGTTGAACTTCGAAAGCGCGGCGCGATTATCTACTGCGACGAACCGCCGCAAGATGTTCCCGGCTTCGGAAAACTCGCCGAGCGGCGAGCGGAGTTCGTTAAGCTCAGCAGCATGATTGGATCGTCCCCGCCCCGGAATCTAAACATGGTGGTCGAGCTAGCCGGAGTCAGACCGCTAGTTAGCTCAGCCAGTTCATTTTCAGTCGCAAAAGGTCTCAGCATCATTCGCCGCAAAATGGGAACTGGGCATGCCTACTTTATCGCAAACCTAACCTCTGAACCATTTGACGGATCGATCGAACTGCCAAGCCCCACCAATGCGGCCTCGATTTTGGACCCACTAACCGGAAAAGTAGGCAAGCCGTGGTTGTCTGACGAATGGATACACGATGGCTCTCGAATAATTTTCCTCCAGATTGCACCGGGAGAATCTCTGATTGTGAGAACTTCGCCTGTCGAAGGGGCTGACTCTGCGTTACCCCCTTGGCCCTATCGTCGACCCGCTGCCGCCCCCATCGCCCTCACCGGCCCTTGGAAGATCTCCTTCCTCAAAGGCGGCCCCGAACTCCCTCCCGCCCTCGAAACCACCGAACTCCAATCCTGGACCGACCTCGGCGGTAACGAAGCCCAACGCTTCGGCGGCACCGCCCGTTACCGCCTCGAATTCGACGCGCCCTCTGCGAAAGCCGACGACTGGCTCCTCGACCTCGGCGACGTCCGCGAGAGCG
>CAJAYO010000228.1 GCA_903948415.1 uncultured Opitutia bacterium
AACGAGCAGGTCGCCGTCTGGAACCGCTCCCACAACGACGGCAACTGCCTCTCTCTCGGCCAACGCACCGTCACCGAAACGGAGGCGCTGCACATCGTGAACGTCTGGCTCGCGACCGAATTCGAAGGCGGCCGCCACCTCGCGCGCATCCAAAAAATCGACGCGGGCTGAACCGCCCCCCACGTTTTCCTTCAGCCGAAACGGCGGTCCACCCCGGCCGCCGTTTTGCTTTTCCGTCCGCCCCGGGCGATCCTTTCGCCCGACGCGGATCAAAATCTGAACCGCGCCGTCTCTTCCCTTCCATGGCCCTCGCCTACCACCACCTCTTCGAACCCGGCACCGATCCGTCCGCTCCCCCGCTCGTCCTGCTCCACGGCACGGGCGGCTCCGAACACGACCTCCTGCGTCTCGGTCGCGCCATCTCCCCGGGGTCGGCCCTCCTCAGCCCGCGCGGCAACGTCAGTGAACACGGCGCCGCCCGCTTCTTCGCCCGCCTCGCCGAGGGCGTCTTCGACCCCGCCGAAATCGTCCGCCGCACCCACAGCCTCGCCGATTTCCTCGTCGCCGCCGGCCACCACTACGCCTTCGACGCCGCCCGCCTGACCGCCGTCGGCTTTTCCAACGGCGCCAACATCGCCGTCACCCTCCTGCTCCTGCGCCCGGAAGTCCTCGCCCAAGCCATTCTCCTGCGCGGCATGGTCGTGCTCGACCAACCCGCCGCCCCCGGCTCGCTCACCGGCAAGCGCGCGCTCTTCCTCAACGGCACCGTCGACCCGCTTGTGCCCCTCGATCATCCCCCGCGCCTCGCCGCCCTCCTGCGCGCGGGCGGCGCCGACGCCACCGTGGAGATGATCGCCGCCAGCCACCAGTTCACCTCCCGCGACCTCACCGCCGCCCAGGACTGGTTCGCCGCGCGTCGCTGAGCGCCGCACGGCTGATTCGCGGAGCGCCCATGGGCGGCGCCCTTGGTCCAACGGCCACCGCGGCTGCCGCCGTCGGAGCCCGCCGGCCGGCCTCCCAACCGTGGCCCGGGTCTCCTGCCCCGTGAGTCCCCGGCCCGCAGCCCACCGCGCTCGCCCCGCTCGCCGTTCGACAATCCGCTGCGGGTGCCTACGGTCACCGCCATGTCCACCACGATGCTCTACCGCCCCCTCGGAAAATCCGGCCTGCAGGTCTCCGCCCTCTCCTTCGGCGCCTGGGTGACCTTCGGCAAACAGATCGGTGACGCCGTCGCACACCGCCTCCTCCACACCGCCTACGACGCCGGCATCAATTTCTTCGACAACGCCGAGGCCTATGCCGATGGCCAGGCCGAAATTGTCATGGGCGCCATTCTCAAAAAATCCGGCTGGCGCCGCAGCAGCTACCTCGTTTCCAGCAAAGTGTTTTTCGGCTGCGAAGACGACAAACCCAACCAGTCCGGCCTGTCCCGCAAGCACGTGGTCGAAGCCTGCCACGGCGCTCTCCGGCGCCTTCAGGTCGACTACCTCGACCTCTACTATTGCCACCGGCCGGACCCCGCCACGCCCATCCTCGAAACCGCCCGCGCCATGCACGACCTGATCACCCAGGGCAAGGTGCTCTACTGGGGCACCAGCGAATGGAGCGCCGTCCAGATCGCCGCAGCGCAGCGCCTCTGCGCCACCCACCGCCTCCACGCCCCCATCGTCGAGCAACCCGAATACAATCTTTTCCACCGCGCCCGCGTCGAAGAGGAGTTCGCCCCGCTCTACCGCTCGCCCGCCGGCCTCGGCACCACCATCTGGTCGCCGCTCGCCAGCGGTCTCCTCACCGGCAAATACAACGCCGGCGTGCCCAAACGCTCCCGCCTCGATACCCCCGGGCTCGAATGGCTGCGCGCGATGATCCTCGACGATCCGTCCACCCCCCGGAAACTCGCCGTCGTCCCGCAGCTCGCCGCCGTCGCGGACGATCTCGGCACCTCCCTCCCGCGCCTCGCCATCGCCTGGTGCCTGAAAAACCCCCACGTCAGCACCGTGATCCTCGGCGCCTCCCGCGTGGAACAACTCGAGCACAACCTCGGCGCCCTTGAGGTCGTGGAAAAACTCACGCCCGCGGTGATGAAGAAACTCCACGCCCTTTCCCGGCCGGTCGCCGAGTGAATCCACTTCGCCCCCACGCCCTCCGCCACCCCCGGCGCCAAGCCGGGTCCGGGGGCCTGCCTACCGCTTCAGCCACGCCAGCGTCACATCCGGAAAATCGGTAAACACCCCGTCGCTCTTCGCCTCGCGAAACAGCGCCGCATGCAGCGCGTCCGCCGACGGACAACCCTTCGGGAGCTCGTCCACCCGGACCGTATACGGGTGCACGACCAGTCCGGCCGCGTGCGCCGCCTGCACCAGCCCGGTCACCTTCCACTCCGTCGCGCTCGCCCACGTCACGATGCGCCCGAGCGACGGACCGATCCCGTCCACCACCGTGGCGAGTTCCCGCAAACCCGCCTCCGTGCACAGCGCGCCGTAGTCCGTGCCGTCCGCCCCTTTCGCCTTCGCCTCGATCAGCATCACCATCCGCCCCTTCCACCCGAGTTCGCCCCGGATGCGTTTCACTTCGGCCAGTTCAAAGCACTGCAAAAAACACGCGTCCTGCTTCGTCGCATAGCCGTAACGGGCGAGGATCGGCAGCACGATCCGGCTGATGTCGTGCCCCTGCTCGCGGTGCCACTTCGGTTGTTTGATCTCCGGATATATGCCCACGGCGCGGCCCATGCTCCGGTTGAGCCCTTGGATGAGTTGCAGCTCCTCCTCCAGGGTCGAAATCCGAAACTCCGCCGGAGCGACCGCCGACGGATAGCGCTGCGCAAACACCGCCTCGCCCGTCTTCGCGGTGAACCGTTCCGCCACCCGCAGCTGCTTCAGCTCCGCCACCGTGAAATCGAGCGCATAGTAGCGGCCGTCGGCGCGCTTCCGCTCCGGAAACCGCTTCGCCACGTCCGACACCGTATCCACAAAAATATCATGCAACACCACCGGCACGTCGTCCTTCGTCAGCACCAGGTCCTGCTCCAGGAAATCCGCCCCCAGCCCGTACGCCAGCGCCTTCGACGCGAGCGTGTGCTCGGGCAGGTAACCGCTCGCCCCCCGGTGCGCGATCACCAGCGGCCGCGTCTCCGCCGCCCACCCGCCGCCCGCCAGCATGGTCACCACCGCCAGACCCATCAGGATTGTTTTCATGGTAAAAGCGCCCCGCTCGTTTTCCGGTGCCCCAGCGTCATCGCACTGAACACCATCGTCAGCCCACAGCACCCGATCATCGTGACGAACACGCCGTTCCAGCCCCACGTCTCCGCGATCCAACCCACGCCCGCGCCCGAAGGCGCCGAGCCGAGGAAGTACCCGAAGAACCCCGTGAAGCCCGCCGCCGTCCCCGCCGCCTTCTTCGGCACCAGATCCAACGCATGCAGGCCGATCATCATGATCGGTCCGTAAATGAAAAACCCGATCGCAATCAGCGCCGCCACGTCGATCCAGTAGGGCCCGCGGCCGTTGAGCCCGTAGACGACCAGCCCCATCAGCGTGAGCGCCATGAACAAAATCGTCGCCGGCGCGCGCCGCGCTTTGAACACCCGGTCCGAAATCCACCCGCACAAAATCGTGCCGGGAATCCCCGCCAATTCGAACGCCGTCCACGCCCAGCCCGATTCCTTGAAATTGAACCCCTTCGCCGTCTGCAGATACGTCGGAATCCAGTTCACCACCCCGTAGCGCACGAAGTAGACGAACGCGTTCGCGATCGCGATCGCCCACAAAAATTTATTGTTCAGCACGTGGCGGATGAAGATTTCCTTGAAGGTAAAAGTGCGCTCGTGCTCGGCCGAATAATTCGCCGGATAGTCGTTCTTGAACGTTTCGATCGGCGGCAATCCGCAGCTCTGCGGCGTGTCGCGCAACAGCAGCAGAATCAGCCCCGCCACCCCGGCCGCAATCGCCGCGTTGAAATAAAACGTCGCCCCCCAGTCGCCAAACCGCACCACCGCCCACGTGGCGAACACCGCGACGAGCGCGCCGCCCACGTTGTGCGCGACATTCCACACCGCGACGACCTCCCCGCGCTCCTTCGTGCTCCACCAGTGCACCATCGTCTTGCCGCACGGCGGCCACCCCATGCCGTTGAACCAGCCGTTGAGGGCCTGCAGCGCAATGATCAGCGCCAACGAGTCGTAAATCGCCGGCACCGTGCCGAACGCAAACGTCACCCCGCTCGTCAGCAACAGTCCGAGCGCCATGAACCAGCGCGGATTGCTCCGGTCCGACACCGAACCCATGATGAATTTGGAAATCCCATACGCGACGGACAGCCCCGTCATCGCCCAGCCCAGCTGCACCTTGGTAAACTCCGGGTGCGCCTTCAGGATCGCCGGCAGCGCGAGCGCAAAATTGTTGCGCACGAGGTAAAACGCCGCATAGCCGACAAAAATCCCGGCGAACACCTGCACGCGCAGCCGCCGGTACTCCGGATCGATGCGGTCGGCGGAGAGCGGCGGAAGGTCGGGAGCGGGTTTGAGAAAGGAAAACACAGGGGTGGGGTTGGGAAAACCGGTGAACTAAAGCGCCGGCGCCCGGCTATGCAACCAACGGCAGTGCGGCCGCCCGCGCCGTTTCGGCCGGGGCCGGCAGCAGCCAACCGCGCGCCAGTTCGCGGTAGCCCCGCACCTGCGCCGCCACCCACGCGTCGTCGCGCCCCAGTTCATCCGCCAGCAGCCGCGCCACGACCGGCGCCGCCTCGATCGAGGCCCGCGCATCGAGCACCAGCGTCCGCGTGCGCCGCGCCAGCACGTCCTCCACCGTACGGGCCATTTCCTGCCGCGCGTGCCACACGACCTCCGCCCGCCCCAGCGCACACGCCGGATGCACCGGCCCGGCCAACGCCGGGTCGCGCCCGGCCAATTCGGCGATCGCGACCGCATCGCTGCCATACATCTGCAGCGACCCCGCCGTCCCGCCCGTCCCGCCCGCTCCGTGAATCGCCCGCTCCGCCGTCGTGCTTGGCGTGTGCCCGAGGCCCGCGACCCGTTCCGCCTGGTCAACGACATCCTCGGCCATCTTGCGATAGGTCGTCCATTTCCCGCCCGTCAACGTGATCAGCCGGCTCGGCGAAATGGCGATGGTGTGGTCGCGCGACAACCTCGCCGTGTCGCCGGCGCGTCCCCGTTTCACCAGCGGCCGCAGGCCCGCAAACACACTCAGCACGTCGCCCTCCCCCGGATCGCGCGTCAAATACTTCCGGGCATGGTCCAGGATGAACGCCACTTCCTCCGGCAACGCCCGCGGCGCGATCGTCGCCGCCACGTTCGGCGTATCCGTCGTGCCCACCACGAGCCGGCCATGCCACGGGATCGCAAACAACACCCGGCCGTCCGCCGTCTTTGGAATCATCAGCGCGCTGCTGCCGGGCAGAAATTCCCGCGGCAACACGAGGTGCACCCCCTGGCTCACCGTGACCATCGGCGCCGTCTTCGGTTCGTCGAAGCACCGCAGCGCATCCACGAACACCCCCGTCGCATTGATCACCGCCCGCGCGCGCACCGCAAACTCCGCGCCGGTCTCGCCGTCGCGCACCAGCACCCCGCCGACCACGCCCCGCTCCTTCACCAGCCCCACGCAGGCGCAGTAATTCACCAGCACCGCCCCGCCCTCCACCGCGGTCTGCGCCAGATTGATCGCGAGCCGCGCGTCATCGAACTGGCCGTCGTAATACAACACGCCACCCCGCAGCCCGTCCGTCTCGATCGTCGGCAAATGCCGGATCGTCTCGGCGCGCGACAGCCGTTGCGACGCCCCCAGCGAGAGCCGCCCCGCCAGCCCATCGTAGAGCGTCATCCCGAAGGCATAATAAGGTTTCTCCCACCACGAGTAACTGGGAATCACGAACGGCATCGCGTGCGCAAGATGCGGCGCGTTGCGCAGCAACCGCCCGCGTTCCCGCAGGGCCGACGTCACCAGCGAGAGATTGCCCTGCCCCAGATAACGCACGCCGCCATGCACCAGCTTGGTCGAGCGGCTCGACGTGCCCTGCGCAAAATCCCCCTGCTCGATCAGCGCCACCCGGTGGCCGCGCGCCGCCGCGTCGACCGCCGCGCCCAGTCCGCTCGCACCGCCGCCGACGACGAGCAAATCGAAAACCTCCGAACCGGCGCGCAGGCGCGCCATGGCAGAATCACGATGCATGGAAACCAAAGACCGACGGCGCCGCGGTGGCGGCACGCGTGATTAGAACTTGCGGGAAAAATCGAGGGTGAACTGGCGGCCGCGCGGATTCGCACTGCCGGAAAAATAGCCGTATTGCTCGTCGGCCAGCTGGGGCGCACGGTCGAGCACGTTGTTGATGCCCCCGCGCACCGTCACGCCGCGCAGCCAGGCGCGGGCGCCCTTGTCGAACCGGTAGGAGAGCCACGCGTTGTGGCTGAAGGACGGATCGACCCGCAACAGATAGCGGGTCACCCCGTTGTCGTTGAACATCGTGATGTAGCCCGGATAACCCAGCGCGCGGTAGATCGGCTCGGTCGTGGCGGCCGACGTGTCGACAAACGACCCAAAGTAGCTCGTGAACCAGCCCGCCGACACCGGGCCCTGCCGCCACGAGACCGACGCATTCGCGCGCCAGGTCGCCCGTCCGTTGCGCCCGAGTTCGTCGAGAAGCGGCGAAACCTCGTCGGCCTTGGACCGGCGCAGCACATAGTGCGTCGCCTCGCTGTTGAACGAAAACTGCCCGAGACGCGTCTTCGGCCCGCGCCACTGCACGCCGACCTCATAGCCCTGGATGTCGCGGCCGCTCAGATTGAGATAGTCGTCGATCACGCTGATAAACTCGCCGACCGGTGCGCGGCGGCTGTTGTTCGTCGCCTGCCGGGCATTGTAGGCGGCGAAGGCCACGCGATCCTCCGCGCTCACGGGCTTGCGAACAATCTTGCTGGAGCCCTGGTAGGCCGCCGTGCCGGAGCCCAGGTCGATCTGGTCGATGGGCGTGCCTTTTGCCAGAGCCGCCTTGGTCGCCAGATCCAGGATCACTTCGTCAAGATCGATGGCCGAACCGGCGCCGAAATTCTCGATCACTTTGTTTTGATTGAGGTGGAAGTAATCGAACGTGAGCGAAAGACCGCGCACCTTCGGCACCTCGAGCACGAACCCGGCCACCCATGTCTTCGCTTCCTCGGGTTTGAGGTTCTGGTTGCCCTGACGGTAAGAGGTCCGCTGCGCGGTGCCGTCGGCGGGGAGCGCCGTGACCTCGAACCGATACGGATCGTCGGCGCTGATTTGGCGGCGCAACGGCGTGATATTGGTCTGCACCAGATTCGGCGCCCGGAACGACTCCGCCACCGAGGCCCGCAGTTTGAGAAAATTCGCCGGTTTCCACACGATGCTCGCCTTCGGTTTCGTCGTCTGCCCGTGAATCGAAAAATGCTCGTAGCGGCCCGCCAGCGTCACCTCCAGCGCCTCGATGAGGGGCCGGCGATTTTCGCGCGTCACGAAGGGAAACGCCGCCTCGAGATAGCCCGCAAAAATCGTCTGCTGCGCGCTGATCGGCACATTGGAACTGAGCGCGAGGAAATCGTTGTCGCCTTCCCGCAGGTAGGGAAATTCGCTGCCCGCGCCGGGCGGATTCAGCCCCACATAACCCGCCCGCTTGTCGGCGTAGGTTTCATAGCGCACCTCCGTGCCGGTCGCCACGCCGATCTTGCCGCCGTTGAAGACCCGCCCCAGCTGACCGTTGACCTTCGCGTCCCACAGAAACAGCCCCGTCCGCCCAAACCGGTCTTCGTCGCCGTAAACCGCATCGACCACCGCCGTCGGATTCTTGAACAACTGGTCCACGACAATCTGGTTGTTGACGATCTTGAAGGTGACCGGAAACGGGTTGAACGCCGTCGTGTCCGTGCGGTTGAGCGCCCGGCGCAGCAGGGATTCGCGCACTTGGAAATGCTCGTATTCGTGCGTCTGCGCACCCGACGCCACCACCGCGGACTCCCACTCCCACGTGTCCCGGAATTTTCCGCGCACCCCGCCGAGCACCCGCCATGAATAGGTGCGCACCTCGGTCACGCGCGGCTTGAACCCGTCGCCCGTGTTTTGCCCCGGCGAGATGCCGGTCCAGAGCGAAACGTCCGCCGGCGTGCCCGTCAGGCGCGGCGTGCCGTCCGCATTCGGCGCGCCCGTCGGGCTGTAAAAACGCACGCCAAACGGGTTCCACGGATTCGTGGCCGGCAGATAGATTCCCTGGTCGTCCGTGTTCTTGAAATTCACCGGCTCACGGCCGGTGCGGCTGTAGGCCCGGTAAAACAGCAGGTCCCCGAACACGCTCAGCCGGTCGTTGACCCGATGATCGAGGAACGTCGCGAACTGCACGCGGTCGGTCGCCGGCACGAGCATCTTCCATTTGTTCCAGTTCGAAAACGTCGCGACCTCGGGGTTGTCGATGTTCGTCGAAAGCGACGTTTGCTTGAAACTCACGCCGCTCGGGCTCGGCCAAAGATAAAACATCCCGTCCGCCGCCATCGTGGCCACCCCGGTCGGCGGCGTCGTGCTCGTCGTGATCCCCGTGTTCCCGGCCGGACGCGCCCCGACAAAGGTCAAAAAGTCGGGCTGGATCGTGCCGCGCTGCCACTGCCCCCACTGGTTCGTCGCGTTCGCATTCCGGAAATCATTGTCTCGCGCAAAAAACGCGCCGGTCGGCGAGGCCGGATCGACCAGCGGAATCCCGTTCCACGGCGCCGGCAACTGGCGGCTCACCCGCTGATCCGCGTTCTTCGCCCAATCGCGGTCGTGCGCCGCCAGCGCATCGCGGTGAAACACGTCCAGCGACAGCGACACGTGCGTCTTCCCCTTCGTGAATCCGTCAAACACCGTCGCGCTGAACTCGTTCGCCCCGCCGTGCTGCGTCGCCGATCCCTTCACCGTCACGCCGCTGCCGAGAAACGTCCGCGACACCAGATTGTTGATCACGCCCGCCGCGGCGTCAGAACCGTAAATCGCCGACGCCCCGTCGCGCAGAATCTCCACCCGGTCGACCATCGACCGCGGGATCGTGTTGATGTTCACCGCCAGCGAGGGCACGCCGTTTTCCGCCATCGAGATCGGGTGCGGCGCCATGCGCCGGCCGTTGAGCAGCGTCAGCGTGCTGCCCGAGCCGATGCCGCGCAGGTCGACCGACGCCACATCGCCGCGCGCGAGCTGCGGTCCGTTGTTGATTTCCGTGATCCCCGAGATCTCCGCCGCCCCGAGCGTCTCGAACAGCTCCGCCATCGTCGCCGCCCCCCGCGCGTCGAGCTCGGCTTTCTCGATGACCGTCACCGGCAGCGCCGTCTCCGCGTCCACGCGGCGGATGTTCGAACCCGTCACCGTGAAGGCTTCCAGCTTGACGGCCTCGTCGGCCCGCGCGCCGGGCGGGTTCGCGGTCTGACCGCCCGCCGGCGCGATCTGGACCAACACTGCGGACACGAGGAGAGTAAGTTTGCGATTCATGGTGCGAATGAACCTCAGGCGTGGCCGTTGCGCCGCTCGCGGTCGAGTAAAACGTTTATGCGCATAAATATTCTAGTTACAAATTAACCGAATCGTCACATTGCTCGGCCCCTTCCCTTCCCCCCCCGCCCGCCATGCCCAAAAAAGAAGCTTATCCCGACGAAACCCTCCGCATGGCCGCCACGCTCTATTACACCGACGGGCTGGGGCAGGCCGAGGTCGCGAAACTCGTCCGCGTCTCGCAGACGAAGATCTCCCGGCTCCTCGCGGTCGCACTCGAGCGCGGCATCGTGCGCATCAGCGTCGAGGAATACCGCGCCCGCAACGACAAGCTCGAGCACCAGCTCTGCAGCCGCTTCGGCCTCGAGTCGGCCGCCGTGATCAAGGTCGCCAGAAACGCCGGGGTCGAGGCGACCCGCCACACCATCGGCCACTTCGGCGCCCCGTTTGTCGCCGCGCAGCTCCCCGTGACCGGGGTCCTTGCCGTTGGCGGCGGCCGCAGCGTCGCCGAAATCGTGCAACGCTTCCGCCGCGGCGAAACCCGCCGGCTCACCGTGGTTCAGGCGATGGGCAGCATCGATTCCAGCATCTCCCACGTGGACGCCCTCGAACTCGGCCGCGCCATCGTCAAGCTGTGGGGCGGGGAGTTCCTCACGCTCAGCACGCCCGCCTTCGTTTCCGACAAAAAGACGCGCGATTTCTTTCTCGCCTCCGACCAGATCAAATTCGTCTGGCAACGCCTCCGCCGCGCCGACGCCGCCCTCGTCGGCGTGGCCTCGCTGGAAAATTCCGTCTATACCGAACGCGGGGTCCTCACCGCGGGGGATATCGCCCACCTCAAAGGCTGCGGTGCCGTCGGCGAAATCTGCGGACGCTTTTTTGACGCCCAAGGCCGGGAGTGCGCCTCGCGGTGGCGCGACCGCGTCATCAGCATCGAACTCGACTATCTGAAAAAAATCCCGCACGTCGTGGGCATCGCCGCCGGCGCCGAACGCGCCGCCGCGGTCGCCGCCGCGCTGAAGGGCGGCATGGTCAAGTCCCTGCTGATCGACGAGGCCGGTGCGCAGGCGCTCCTGGCCGGGTAGCCGGCGCGCCGCCGGCCCGGCGCCAAATCTCTCGCTTGCCCACGCCGCGGCACACCTTCACGGTCCGTCCCAAAGTTCATGGCCTTTCCTCCTCCTCCCGCCCTCCTCACGCGCACGCTGCACGCTGCGGAACTCGCGACCCATCCCTCCGACGCCCTCCTCCGGGTCTACGCTTGGATGCAGCTCGCGCGCACCGGCGACAACCGCATCCTCGACCTTTTCCGCCAGGGGCTCATCCGCGGCACGGTCACCGGCGGCCAGGGCAACGAGGGCCTCATCGTCCCCCTCGCCCTCCTCGCGGACAAAGCCAACGACGTCATTTCTTTCACGCATCGCGGCTTCGGCGGCCACCTCGTCTGGAGCGGCCATCTCTGCGACCACCTCAACCAGTATTTCGCCAACGCCGCCAGTCCGACCAAAGCCCGCGAGGGCAACATCCACCACGGCGATCCCGCCGCCCGCTCGCTGCCGATGATCAGCCATCTCGGCGCCATGCTGTCCAACGTCGCCGGCGCCACCGATTCCCAGCGCCGCCTCGGCCGCCCCGCCGTCGGCTTCGCCTTCTTCGGCGACGGCGGCTCGAGCACGGGCGACATCCACGAGACCCTCAACCTCGCCTCGCTCCTCTCCCTGCCCGTTCTCTTCGTCATCGAGAACAACCGCTACGCCTACTCCACGCCCGTCGCCGAACAATTCGTGGCCGGCACCGAACTCTGGCGCCGCGCCGCCGGCTACGGCATGGAGGGGTTCGCCCTCGACGCCACCGCCGATGTCGCCGCCACCGCGCGCACCCTCGCCGCCGCCATCGAAAAAGTCCGCACCACCTCGCGGCCGATGCTCATCGAGGCCCACACCCTCCGGCTCCGCGGCCACGCCGCCTACGACACCGGCGACTACCTGCAGCCCGGCGAAAGCGACGGGTTCTTCGCCCGCGACCCGCTCCCGAAATGCCGCGCGCAACTCGCCGCCGCCCTCGGCACCGCCCGCCTCGACGCCGTCGACGCCGAACTCTCCGCCTTTCTCGAGGCCTGCGTGAAAACGTCCCTCGCGACGCCGCGCCCCGCCGGCGACATCGCCGCCCTGGAGCGCGACCTCTTCGCTCCGCCGGCCGCCCCGCTCCCCTGGGTCCCGTCCCTCGGCTCCGACCGCTCGTCGCTCTCGACTGCCCCGACCCCGCTCAACTCCGCCCAGGCCCTCAACCTCGCCCACCGGAAAATCCTCACCGAACGCCCCGAATCCCTCGTGCTCGGCCAGGACATCGGCACCTACGGCGGCGCCTTCAAGGTCACCGACGGCCTCCTCGCCGACTTCGGCCGTCCCCGCGTCTTCAATACCCCGCTCGCCGAAAGCGCCTGCACCGGCTACGCCGTCGGCCTCGCCCTGAACGGCCACCGCCCGATCGAGGAGTTCCAGTTCTCCGATTTCGTCACCGAAGCCGCGACCCAGATCACCCTCAACGCCGCGACCTATCACTTCCGCTCCGGCGCCGCGGTCCCGGTCGTGTTCCGCCTCCCCACCGGCGGCGGCCTCACCTTCGGCTCCTTCCACTCGCAGGAGCTCGATTCGTTTCTCCTCGCGATGCCCGGCCTCAAGGCCCTCTACCCGAGCACGCCCCAGGACGCGTTCAACGCCCTCCTCGCCGCCTACGAGGACAATAACCCCGTCCTGCTCTTCGAACACAAGGCGCTCTACCGCCGCGGCAAGGCGCCCGTGTCCTGGGATCCCGACTACCGCGCCGTCTGGACGCCGCGCCAGCTCCGCACCGGCGATTTCGCGACCTTCGTGACCTACGGCGACATGGTCGCCCTCGCCGAGGAGGCCGCCGACTACTTCGCCGCCGAATACGAAAAATCCTTCGACCTCTTCGATCTCCGCGCCCTCTCCCCGTTGAACCTCGCCGCCATCGACGCCTCCCTCGCCCGCACCGGCCGCCTCGTCGTCCTCCACGAGGGCCGCCGCACCCACGGCTTCGGCGCGGAACTCGTCGCCCGCCTCACCGAAACCCATTTCTCCGCCCTCCAGGCCGCCCCGCTCCGCCTCGCGTCCCTCGACCTCCCCGTCCCCTTCGCCCCCGAGCTCGAACAGGCGTTCCGCCCCACCAAGGAAAAAATCATCGACCGCATCGCGGCCTGGATCGGATGACCCCACCCATGTCCCACCCGCCGTCCCCCGTGCCCCCCGCCGCCTGGTCCGCGATTCGCCTCTTCGCCCTGGACGTCGACGGCGTCCTCACCGACGGCACCGTGCAGATCTGCTCCGACGGCTCCGAAACAAAAGCCTTCTCCATCCTCGACGGCATGGGTCTCACCCGGCTCAACCAGGCCGGCGTCGCCGTCGCCTGGATCAGCGGCCGGGCCTCCGGCGCCACGACCGCGCGCGCCACCGAACTCAAGGTCCCCCACCTCATCCAGGGCCGCACCGACAAACTCGCCGCGCTCCAGGAACTCGCCGCCACCCTCGGCCTCGCCCCCGCGCAATGCGCCTACATGGGCGACGACGACATCGACGCACCCGCCATCGCCTGGGCCGGCGTCGGCATCGCGCCCGCCGGCTCCATGCCCGCCGCCCTCGCCGCCGCCGACTGCGTGCCCGTCCGCCCCGCCGGCCGCGGCGCCGTGCGCGAAATCTGCGAACACATTCTCGCCGCCCGGGTCTAGCGCGCCTCCCGTGCCCTTGTTCCCCCGCAGTCCCTCCGCCTTCGCCGCCCGCCTCCTCGCCGGCGGCCTGCTGCTGGCGCCCGTCGCCGCGCTCGCCGCCGCCGCTCCCCCCGCCCCGGTGCCCGCGAAAAACTGGGTCCTCCCCCTCTTCACCGCCAAGGACGGCTTCCGCTCCATGACCCTCCGCGGCTCCGAAGTGCGCCCCGTCGGCTCCGCCCGCATCGAGGTCACCGACCTCAACATCACGGTCTTCTCCGGCGACGCCGCCTCCCACGTCGAGACGATTCTCCTCAGTCCCGCCGCCGTTTTTCTGCCGAAGGAAAAACGCGCCACCGGCGAAAAATCCGTCCGCCTCATTCGCGATGACATCGAGGTCACCGGCGAAGGCTGGACCTATGACCACGAGGCCAAAAAAGTTTCGCTCGCCCGCCACGTGCGCGTAGTTTTCTCCGCCCAGTTGAACGACATCCTCAAATGATCCGCCGCCCGCTCCTCGTCCTCCCGCTCCTCCTCGGAGCCTGCCTGCAGCCGATCCCCTCCGCCCTGGCCCAACCGGCCGCGCCCGTCGCCGCCCCGGTCCCCCCGATTCCCACCGTCATCGAAAGCGCCGGCCCCGCCGAAATGGTCAGCACCGCCACGGAAACCACCTTCACCTTCCGCGACCAGGTCGTCGTCACCGCCACCAACCTCCGCCTCACCTGCGACCGCCTCATCGTCGTCGCAAAACGCTCCGGCGATCCCAAGGCCACCCTCGGCAAACAGGAAAACTTCAAATCGCTCATCGCCACCGGCCACGTCCACCTCGTGCAAAACGAACGCGAGGCGTTCTGCGACCGCGCGGAAGTCCTGCCCGGGGACGACAAGGTCATCCTCACCGGCAACCCCGCCACGGTCCGCAGCCACGACGGCCGCTACGCCGGCAGCGGCCCCGAGATGACGCTCCTCCGCGGCGAACAGCGCGCCGTCATCAAGGCCCCGCGCTTCGTCCTCCCGCCCATCAAGGACCTCGGTCCCGGCAAAGAAAAAGCCAAGGCCGCCTCGCCCTCCTCCGCGGCCCCGTCCGCTCCCGCCCCGCTGATCACCGTGCCGATCGCCCCCGTCCCACCCCAATGAGCGATCCCGTCCCGCCCTCCTCCGAAATCCGCACCACCGGCCTCGTCAAAACGTTCGGCGCCCGCACGGTGGTCGACGGCGTCAGCGTCCACTTCCGCGCCGGCGAAGTCGTCGGCCTCCTCGGTCCGAATGGCGCCGGCAAGACCACGACTTTCTACATGATCGTCGGCCTCGTGCCCGCCAGCGCCGGCCGCGTGGCGCTCGACGGCACCGACATCACCGCCCTGCGGATGCACGAACGCGCGCGCCACGGCATCGGCTACCTGCCCCAGGAGGCCTCCGTCTTCCGCAAACTCACCGTCGAGGAAAACATCCTCGCCATCGTCGAAGTCGCCGGCCTCCCGCGCCGCGACCGCGCCGCCTGCGTCGAGGAGCACCTCACCGAACTCTCCCTCACCCACGTCGCCCGCCAAAAAGCCTACACCCTCTCCGGCGGCGAGCGCCGCCGCCTCGAGATCGCCCGCGCCCTCGTCACCCGCCCCAAATTCCTCCTCATGGACGAACCGTTCGCCGCGATCGATCCGATCTCGGTGGCCGAAGTGCAGAAAATCATCCTCCAGCTCAAATCCCGCGGCATCGGCGTGGTCGTCACCGACCACAACGTTCGCGAAACCCTCCGCATCGTCGACCGCGCCTATCTCGTCCACAAGGGCAAGATCCTCAGCGAGGGCACCGGCGACTTCCTGATCAAGGACGAGCAGGCCCGGAAATTCTACCTCGGCGAAAATTTCGATCTGTGATCCGGGGCAAGTTGGGAGTTGAGCGCCCGGAGCGAAGCGCCAAACCTCCCGGCCGCGCGGCGTCCGCCCTCACCTCCTTTCGGGGTTGAAACTCCCGGCGCTCAACGCTCGCTCTCGGCTCTCTCCCTTCTTTCCCCATGCAAAAAGCCATCCACGGCATCACGGTCGCCCACTTCTTCGAGACTTACCGCACGAAGCTCCAGTTGGAGACCGTCACGGCCGACGCCGGGATGCACCGGCTCATCCATGAGGGCAGCATCAACCGCCCCGCCCTCGCACTCACGGGCTTCTTCAAATATTTCGCGCACCGCCGTATCCAGGTCCTCGGTGCCGCGGAGATGACCTACCTCAAGACCCTCTCGCAGCGCGAGCAGGTCCTCATCTTCGAACAGATGGTCCGCAAAGGCATCCCCTGCCTCGTGCTCACGCGCAACTACATCCCCACGCATCCCATGCTCGCCGTCGCGACCGAGATGCGCCTGCCCCTCTTCCGCACGCCGATGATCACGATGAATTTCGTGAACCTCGCCACCCTCTGCATCGACAACGAATTCGCCCCCAGCGGCACCGAACACGCCACCACCCTCGATATCAAGGGCGTCGGCGTGATGCTCCGCGGCGATTCCGGCGTCGGCAAATCCGAGTGCGCCCTCGCCCTCATCGAGCGCGGCCACTCCCTCGTCGCCGACGACCTCACCGTCATCAAACTCCTCGACGAACGCGAACTCATGGCGTCCTCCCGCCCCCTCAACCGCGGCTACATGGAATGCCGCGGCATCGGCATCATCAACGTCGGCGAAATGTTCGGCATCAAATGCGTCCGCCTCGAAAAACGCATCGACATGGTCGTTTCCCTCCGGGAGTGGACCCCCGAGGCCGTCGAGGAGCGCACCGGCCTGGAGGAAAATCATTACGAAATCCTCGGCATGCGCGTGCCGCACATCGAACTCTTCGTGCGCCCCGGCCGCGACATCGCCCGCCTCGTCGAGGTCGCCGCCCTCACCCAGGCGCTGAAGAAGATGGGGCACGACCCCGCGAAGACCTTCAACGACCG
>CAJAYO010000229.1 GCA_903948415.1 uncultured Opitutia bacterium
CCGATGACGAGAACGTTGTCCCCGGTGCCGACCTGGGTGCGGGCGGAGAGATTGATCAGGCGGGCGGTCACGGGGGGCACGTCGGAGTCGTAGGCTTCGAGCAGCGCGAGGCCGGGGCCGGCCGTGGAGGTGACCTGGGCGGTGTAGGCGCCGGGGGCGAGCGGGGCGAGCAAGGCGGCATCTTTCGAAGCGAGCGGGAGCGCAAAGGCGCCGACGGCGCTGAAGGCGGCGGTGAGCGTCCCGCCCCCACCCCAATCCTCGTTGAAGTGCGTCTGGACTCCGCCGGCCGTGAAAATCCGCAGCTGCGGATCGGTCAGGGCGTCGGACAAACCGAAGAGCGCGAGGGCGGGGCCGATGCCCCGCAGCAGCATCGCCTTGCCCCCGGCTCCGCCCACCGCGAAACCCACGATGAGGGTCTGATCGCCCGAACCGGCGAGGCTGCGGACCGAAAGATTGGCGAGGCGGGAGACCGGCGCCGCGGGCGCGGCGGCGACGGTGAGGGTCGCCCCGGCGGAGGTCACGGTGCCGGCCGCATTGCTGACGACCACACGGTAGGTGCCGGCATCCGCGCTCTGGAGATTGGCCAGGCGGAGGGTGGCGCCCGAGGCGCCGGCGACGGTTTGCCCGTCTTTTGTCCACTGATACGCGAGGGGGGCGGTACCCGCGGCGACGACGGCAAAAGTCGCGCCGGCACCCGCGGCGAGGGTCTGGGCGACGGGCTGCGTCGTGACCGTCGGCGCCACGGCGCCGGCGAGGGCCGAGAGCAGCACGCTCGCCGAAGTGACCGAGCCGGCCGCATTGCTCACGACGACACTGTAGGCCCCGAAGAGGGCGCTCTGGACATTGGGAATGGGCAAAGCCGCCCCGGTGGCGCCGGTGAGGGCGACGCCGTTGAACCGCCATTGGTAGGCGAGCGGCGCCGCGCCCACGGCCCCGACCGTGAAGGTGGCGCTCCCGCCCGGCGCGACCGCCTGGGCGACCGGCTGGGTCGAGATGGACGGCGCCGAGCCCGCGCCGGTGACCGTGAGGGCCGCACCGCCGGAGACCGCCGTGCCGCCGGCGTTGCTCACCGCGACGCTGTAGCTGCCTTCGTCGGTTTTTTGCACGCTGCGCAGCGTGAGGGTGGCGCCGGTGGCGCCGGGCAGCGCCTGGCCGCCCCGCAACCATTGGTAGGTGAACGGGGCCGTGCCCGCGGCCACCACCGCGAAGGTGACGTCCGTGCCTGCCGTGGCGCTTTGCGCCCCGGGCGGGCTGGCGAACGAGGGGGCGACGGCCGCCGCCACCACCGAAATCACGGCGACGGCGCTGGTGGCGGAACCCTGCGCGTTGGTAACGACCACCGAGTAACCGGCGGCATCGGCCGCTTTGATCGCAGTCAGCGCCAGACTGGCGTTGGTCGCCCCGGCGACGGGCACCGCGTCTTTGCGCCATTGGTAGGTCAACGGAGCCGCGCCGCTGGCCTCCACCTGCAGCAGGTAATTGTCCCCCTGCGTCAACACAGCCCCGACGGGCTGCCGGGTCAGCGCCGGCAGTCCGACCGCGGCCGACGGCGCGAGCACGATGTTGGGCCCGCTGATGAGCAGGGCGCCGGGGCGGAAACTGCCGACGACCCCGCTGAAAATCTGGTTGCCGACCAAGCCGGCCGGATACGCCGCAGTGAGGGTAAACGAGATCGGGCTGGCCGGGATGGAGGTGTAGGCCAACTCAAACGCGCCGGTCGAACCCGCGGACGGGACGATCGCCGGAGGGTGGGTGCCCCCGGCCGAGACAAACGACCAGCCCGCCGGCACGGCGCCAATCTGGAAGCCCACGGCGGACATGACGCCGGAGTACGTGAGCGTCACCGCGAAGGAGACCGTGCCCCCGGTGGCGACATAGGTCGTCGCGCTCGGCACGACACTGACCGTCTGCGCCCAGACGGCGCAGGGAGCCCACACCCAGAACCCGAGCCAACACAGCCATTTTTTCATAAGTAATTTCTCCTTACGGAAGCTGATAGATCTCCACCAAGGCGACGCCGGTGCCGGCACCGACGCCCTGGACCTGGGCGGTGTAGGCGCCGGGCGCCAGGGTGAGCCAGAGCACGGCATCCTTGCTGCCTGCGGGGAGCGGAAACGCGCCGACCGCCTGTTGGGCGGCGAGCACGGCGGCGGTCTCGGTCCCGCCCCAGTTGTCGTTTTCCGCCACAATCAAAGCGCCGCCATGCACGGTGAGGCGCGGGTCCGCCAAGACGCCCTGCACGCCAAAGCTCTGCAGCCCCGGGCCGATGGCCCGGACCAGCACGCGTTGCGGCGTGTTGCCCGCGACGACGAAGCCGCCGAACAAAGCGTCGGCCCCCACGCCCACAAAGCCGCGGGTCGAGACGTTCAGGAGCTGGGCCGAAGCGCCGGCGGCGGAGGCGTCGTAGATTTCGGCCAAGGCCACGCCCTCGCCGCCATCCACATGGAGGGTGTAGGCTCCGGCCGGGAGCGTCACCAGCAAGGCCGCATCGGCCGAATTGGCCGGCAGCGCAAACGCGCCCAGGCGGGCAAAGGCCGCCGCGAGCGCCGTCGGCCCCGTGACAGATTGGGCCCAGCCCGTGTTTTCGGCCACCACGGTGCCGTCGCGGAACAGGCGCAGGCGTGGGCTCGCCAACGCCCCGGCGACGCCGAACTCCGTCAACGCGGGGCCGATGCCCCGGATCAATACGGTTTGCGCCGCCGCGCCACCCACGACAAAGCCGCTGATCAGCGTCTGCTCGCCGGCGCCCACGCGGGTGCGCGAGGCCAGATTGATCAGCCGGCGGGTTGGCGTCAGCAGATCGCGCAGACCGGCAAACTCGGTCTCGACGCCCCCGGCCAAACGCACACCCCCGGTAATCGTCCCCGTGCCCGAGTTGAGCGCGCCGCGCACGCTCGCCGCGCCGGTCGGGAGGGCGAGCGACGTGATAAAGCCGAACGCCCCGTCGAGCTCGGCCAATGTACCCACGGCATAGGTGGCGGTGCTGACCAGCACCAGTGCTTGGCCCTGGGCGCCGGCGACGCTGACCACCGTGCCGCCGCCGGTCCCCAAGAGGTCGCCCCGGTAGGCGCCGGCCACCGCCGCCGTCACCCCGGTGTCGGGCGTGAGTGCGACCGCGAAGCGCAGGCCGAGGGGCTCGATCGTGCCACTGAACCGCGCGTCGCGCACGGTGCCGCGACGCAGCGCGTCCCCGGGAGCCGAGGCGATGGTTCGGCCGACCGCGGCGGCCGCCGCCGTTTTCGCCGCGACGGGCAACTCGACC
>CAJAYO010000230.1 GCA_903948415.1 uncultured Opitutia bacterium
CCTTTCGGGGCCGACGCCGGTCCCGCTCACGGCCGCCCGCGCCAACGCCGCGGGAGCGACGGCGACGGTGGCGGGTTTTTACGTGGCCAGCGCCGCGGGTAGCTCGGCGCAAACCTCTGGGATCGTCGGGCCGGCCGGACAGGCGTGTGTCCTCACGCAGACGGGGGCGACGTTCGATGGGGGCGCGGGCTCCGTCGATGCGACCGGCCGGATCGCCGTGACCACCGCGGCGCCGCAGACCTCCACGGCGACGGTGTCCGCCGAGCTGGCGAGGATCACCGCGGCGATGACCGATGCGAAGGGCACGACGACGCAGTTCGCGGGCTTCGGGGCCCACGCGCCCGCGCTCGGCGAGCAGCGGCTCGTCAATCTTTCCACGCGCACCACGGCCGGGCCGGGGACGAGGTCGCGATCGTCGGGTTCACCCTCACCGGAATCGAGTCCAAGCCGGTCCTGATCCGCGCGGTCGGGCCGACGCGCGGGAGTTTCGGGGCGGCGACAGCGCTGACGGCGCCGCGGCTCGTCCTCAGCCGCGATTCGGCCGTCGTCGGCCGCAACACCGGTTGGACGACGTCCGGCACCACCGCGACCATCGTCGCAGCCGCGGCGCGCGCGGGGGCGTTTCCGCTCGGGGCGACGAGCGCCGATTCGGTGCTGCTCCTCACGCTTGCGCCCGGCGCCTACACGGCGTTCGTGAGTGCGAGCGACGACCAGACCGGCGTGGGGCTCGTCGAGGTTTACGACCTCTCCGGGGCGTCGGTTGACCAGAAGCTGACGAATATTTCCACGCGCGCCGTGGCCGGGGCGGGGGACGCCACGCTGATCGCCGGGCTGGTGGTCGGCGGTTCGGTGCCGAAACGCGTCTTGATTCGCGCCGCCGGTCCGGCGCTTGCGCAATTTGGCCTCACCGGCGTGCTGGCCCAGCCGCAGCTCACGCTGCTCGCCGGCGGGAGCGCGACGGTGGCCCAAAACGCCGGCTGGAGTGCGTCCCTGGACGCCGCGTTGATTGCCGATGCGGCCGGGCGCGTCGGGGCTTTCGCGTTTCCCGCCGGCAGCCAGGACGCCGCGCTGGGGGTGAACCTCGCGCCCGGTTCCTATACCGCGCAGGTGGCCGGCGTGGGTGGCCGCACCGGGATTGTGCTCCTGGAAGTCTACGAGTTGTCCTGAAACGCGTTTGTCCCGTCGCGCCGCCGTTCGCCCCGGTCCGTTGGATCCGGTCCCGCTTGGCCCCCCGCGATTCCTCCGCTGGCGGGCTTTTGGGGGCAACGTTTCTACGGCGGCGGCTGGCGGTGGGTCGGGACATTTTCCCTGTTTCTCGCGCCATTATCCCGGGAAACGGAGAGGCCCGGTCTGTTACCCTCAGGGATGATGCCGCACCGTGCCCCAATTCCCGCTTCGCTTACTGATAGATTCGTGGATGTCCTGCGTAGTTCTTGGCGAGGCTTATGTTTGACAATAGGTTGCTGGTAGCATCAATCGCGCCCGGTCCCGGCTCTATAGCGAACCGCTCCAGCTTCATCCTTTTGTGAGATTTTCCAGTCCAGCCCTTGCAGGATCGCTGCGCGCGCCGCGTCCTTGGGCCATCACGCCATCACGCCATCACGCCATCACGCCATCTCGCCTCCATGCCGCATTCTTGTAAGATGACCCGCACGACCGGAACACTCTCAGATCAACCCAGCCCATGAAAAAAATTCTTCTCCTCGCGTTGGTTTCTTTGTTTTTGTCCGGGCG
>CAJAYO010000231.1 GCA_903948415.1 uncultured Opitutia bacterium
CTGCGTTGAGCGAGGTGGCGCGCGTTGACCCCAACGCGCTTTCCGTTTCGTCTGGGCCATGGGCGGCGACAACCAAGTCTTCTCCGACATGGACCCCGCCCCCCTCGCGACCCTGCGTTGAGCGAGGTGGCGCGCGTTGACCCCAACGCGCTTTCTTCCGGCACGGGCATTTCCGCCCCTGCCTTTTTTCTGCCGCCCGCCCCCGGCTACCCTGCCGGCAAAAACCCGCATCGACTCCGCCGCCCGCCCCCTCACCGTCCCTCCGTCCCATGCACTCCTTCCTCGAGAAACAATTCGGTCTCCGCGGCCAAGTCGCCCTCGTCACCGGTTCCTCCCAAGGACTCGGCCTCGCCATGGCCCGCGCCCTCGGCCAAGCCGGCGCCCACGTCATCGTCAACGGCCGCGATCCCGGCAAACTCACCCCCGTCGTCCACCGCTTCGCGGAACACGGCCTCCACGCCCACGCCATCGCCGCCGACCTCTCCGACCGCGCCGCCGTCCAACGCCTCGTCGAAGAATCCATCGCCTGGAAAGGCCACCTCGACATCCTCGTCAACAACGCCGGCATCATCAAACGCACCCCCGCCGTCGACCACACCGACGCCGACTGGGACGCCGTCCTCAACGTCAACCTCAACGGCGTCTTCGTCGCCTGCCGCGCCGCCGGCAAGCACATGGTCGCCCGCGGCTCCGGCAAAATCATCAACATCGCCTCCCTGCTCACGTTTTTCGGCGGCGTCACGGTTCCCGGATACGCCGCCAGCAAGGGCGCCGTCGGCCAGCTCACCAAAGCCCTCTCCAACGAATGGGCCGCCCACGGCGTCCAGGTCAACGCCATCGCCCCCGGCTACATGCGCACCGACAACACCGCCGCCCTCCAGGCCGACCCCAAGCGCTCCCTCGAAATCCTCCAGCGCATCCCCGCCAACCGCTGGGGCGATCCCTCCGACCTCGAAGGCGCCGTCGTCTTCCTCGCCTCCCACGCGAGCGACTACCTCACCGGCCACGTCATGGCCGTCGACGGCGGCTGGTGCGGCCGCTGATTGCTCCATTCCCGTAGCCCTGCTCGTGAGAGCAGGGACCGCGCCGCCACCAGTCGTCGGGCCGGCGCTCGTCGCCGTGCCGTCGCACCCACCGCTCCCCGCCCCCGCGCTTCGCCGATCAGGCGTAGCCCGCACACATCCCCCGCTCCGCTCACGCCGCCAAAAAATTGGCGAAAATTAGCGGTTCACTCCTCCGCCCCTTCATCGACCTCCTCCCTCCGGCGCCCTTCACCGCGGCCTCGACTTACGCGAACAACCCCATCGGCTTCACCTCAAACCCCGGAAACACGTCCCCCATTTCCGCCGCCCCGAATCCCGTCGCGTGCCGGGCCAACACCGACGCCAGCACGTTCCGATAGTTGTTCAGCACCGGCAGATCGCCGTAGCCCTCCAGCACCCCGCGCCGCTCCAATCCCTCTGGCGCCAGCCCGCGCCACTCGCCGTGCATCCGCCCCCCGCGCACGCCACCGCCGAGCAGAAACATCGTCGAGCCGCGTCCGTGGTCCGTGCCAAACGCCGAGTTCTCCTCCACCGTGCGCCCAAACTCCGTCATCACCACCACCGTCGTCGTCGCCATCCGCGCACCCAGGTCTTTCCGCAGCGCCGCGAGCCCACCCGCCAGTTTCCCCGCGAGACCTTCCACCTGACCCTGCTGCGCAAAATGGGAGTCCCACCCCGGCAGATCGATCGATGCCGCCTCCAGCCCCACGTCCGCCTTGATGAGTCGCGCGAGCTGGCTCAACCCGTTCGAAAACTCATCGCGCCCATAGATCGCCCCGTTGTCCGGCCGGTATTTGGTCGTCCGCATCGCCTCAATCCGCACGAGCGCAGAAAACGTGTCGCGCGCCGCCGCGCCGAGTTGCCCGCGCTCCATCGCGTAGAGCCGCGCCAGCTGCGGGCCAAACGCCGGCGTGCGCCCCGCGATCGAAAATTCTTCCAGGCTCTGCATCACCGTCACCGCCGGCGCCCCGAGCAAACACTCCGGCAACGCCTTGCCGACCGCCACGCACGCCAGCGCCCCGCGCGACTCCGCCGGCCGCGTCTGCAAATACCTCCCCAGCCAGCCGCCCGCCACCACCCCGCCATGCTCCATCAGATCCTGCGCCTCGAAATGCGACCGCGTCTGATCCTCCGTCCCACACGCGTGCACGATCGCCAGCTCGCCTTCACGCCACGCCTCCTCCAACGGCTGTAATTTCGGATGGAGCCCAAACCGATCGTCCAGTTTCACCGCCGCCTTCGCCGCCATCCCCAGCCTCGGCCGCGCGCGATAATAATGCTCGTCCGTCACCGGCGGCACGAGCGCGAGCCCGTCCGCCGCACCCCGCAGAAAAATCACCACGAGCGCCCGCCGCTCGTCGCCGTTGCCTGAAATGACTGCTTGGGGCGGAGGCATCGTCAGTTTCCGAGCGCAGGAGCCTGCTTGCCGGCAATTCCGTCCACCCGCGATCCGGGTCCGTCCGTGTTCATCCGTGGTTCAACATTCATCTCGTTTTTTCCTCAACAGTATTGAAACGCCGGCGACGCCAACAACAGCGCCAGCCCCGCGCCCGACTCGTGATACGCCCCGCGCTCCGCCTCGCTCGCCCGCCGCCCCAGGATCGTCGCCATCAACGCGTCGTCGCCGCCCAGCCGCACCCGCAAGTCCTCCGCCGCGATGCGCGTGCCCTTGATGCCGTTGGTCGCCAGCGCGCTCGCAAAATTCCACCGCCACAGCAGCGAGCTCTGCCAGTGCGACGCCGCCTCCGGATAACCGTCCGGCGTCGCGTAGCGAAACGGCGCGTGCCCCAGCCGCACCAGATAGTCCACCAGCGGCTTCGACGCATCCGTCTCCGCATTCGTGGCCCGCAACGCCGAGACCACCAAGTGAAACGGCCGCTTGAACTTCCCTCCGCGCCCCGCCGGAATCCAAAATTCCTCCGTCGCAAACAGCGCCCGCAATGTCGCCGGAAGGTCTCCCCCCGACCGCGCAAACGCCGCCGCCGTCGCCGTCACCGCCGCCTCGGGCGGTTCATCCGCGATGAACCGCCGGCACAATTTCTCCGCCACATGCTTCGCCGTGCTCGGATGCGCCACGACAATCTCCAACACCCGGTCCAGATCGCGCGCGCCGAGCCCCGCCGGAATCTCCACCCCGAGCACCCGCTTCGCCCCGTTGTCGTGCTCCCCCGCCCGAAACTCCACGCGGCCCTTAAAGAACTTTTTCTTGTCCCGCACCGTCCACCCCGTGAGGCACCGCGCCACGTCCATCACGTCCTGCTGCGTGTAGCCGCCGTGCACGCCGAGCGTGTGCAGCTCCAACAACTCGCGCGCATAGTTCTCGTTCGGTTTGTCGTCGGGCTTCACGCGCCGGTTCACCCGGCCGTCGAGATACCACAACATCGCCGGACTCACCGCACTCGCCCGCAACAGCTCCCGGAAATTCCCCAGCGCGTGCGCCCGGATCACATCGCGATCATCGGCCGCCTTCAGCCACTTCGCCTCCGCCTTCGAGGGATCGATATTAAAATGGTCCGTCCAAAACTGCACCATCACCTCGTAAAGCTGCCGCTCGCTCAACACCGCCCGCAGCACCGTCGCCCGCGTGAGATCGTCCAACAGCACCTTGTCCTTGAATTCGTACAGATGACTCACCCGCGCCCCCCGGTCCTTCATCGCCGGAAACAGCTGCTGCAGCGGATCGCGCGCATCGCCCTTCCGCGGAAACAACGTCCCCGCCGGATCCGCGAGGCTGTCGAACTCATGCCGGATCACCCGCTCGCACAGCCCGTCCGCCAATGTCTGCGGCGCCAATTGCTCCTCGATAAAAGCGCCCACGCCCCTCGCCGCCACCCGCGCATAGTCGCCCGGCCGCACCCCGAACGTCAGCCGGTTGATCGCATGCGACACCGCATCGAGCTCCGTCGCCGTCGGCGCCGTCAACGTCTCTGGCAGCGGCGGCGCCGTCGGTTTGCCCAGCCAACGCCTCGCATCCGCGACATTTTCCTTCACGCGCCCGCACCCGCTCCCCGCCGCCACAACCGCGCCGGCCCCCACGACCAAAAACTGTCGGCGCGTCACACTCACGGCGTCGTCACCGGAGCCTTTTCGCCCCGCCCGAGTCCCGCCAGCACGAGCGCGCCCAACCCCGCGAGCAACGTCAGCGGCAGCAACACGATCGTGCCATAGCTGATCGCCAGCACGATGCCGCCCCGCTGCACGCACCGCCACGCTTCACCGCTGTCGCTCGCCGCAGGCAAGCCCCGGCCGATCCGCAAGGCCAGCCCCGCCGTCCCGGCCAGCGCCAGCAGCAACAGGACAATCACCAGCGCCACACTCAGCAGTTTCGCCGCCGGATTCGTCGAAATTTTCCCCAGCACGACCACGCCCAAAATCAGCGGCACCGCTCCCGCCAGCCCCGCCAAAAAACACTTCAGCGGCGCGGTTCCTAACCTGTCCGCGCACCTTTCCACCAGCCGCGGAAACAGTCCCATGATCGCCAGCCACCACCCGACAAACACCGTCAGCACTCCGGCCACCGAGAGAACAACCGTGAAAACATCAGCGAGAT
The DNA here is from genome assembly GCA_903948415.1 of uncultured Opitutia bacterium. Lineage (GTDB taxonomy): Bacteria > Verrucomicrobiota > Verrucomicrobiia > Opitutales > Opitutaceae > GAS368. Next base: position 4,594 of record CAJAYO010000231.1, read on the forward strand.
TCATGGGGCGCGGGGAGTTGAAGGCTTGGACGCATGGTCCACCTGACGCACCCCGATCACAAGGGTTTCGTTGTCCCCCCAAAGACCCGCGCGTTCGTGCGCCCATGCTCCCGATCGCACCTCGCCCCGCCGTCCTTCGGCCCGCAGTGATCCGTCCGCCGCTTGTCCTCGATCGTGAACGCCGGGGGCTTCCGCATCCGGCCCCCCCCTCCCGCGCGCGCGAGCTTCGTCGCCCCTTAGCCGTGCAGCGCCTTCCTGTGCGTCGGGCTTCCGCCTCGCCGACAAGGCCGGAAAAGTCCACGCCACCTGGCACGGGCTCTCCAGC
>CAJAYO010000232.1 GCA_903948415.1 uncultured Opitutia bacterium
GACCGGCCATATCGCCGCTGCGGGCGTAGGTGTGGTCGTGGCCGGTCAGGACCAGATCGACCTTAAACTCGTCGATCAGCGGCTTCCAGAGCGCGCGGAGCTTCGGGTTGTCGCGGTCGTTGGCCGGCGAGAAAATCGGATGGTGAAACGTGAGCACCGTCCAGCGCTGCGGATTTTTTGCCAGCACGGCGCGCAACCACGGCACCTGCTCTTCGTGCAGGCGGTTGGAGTCGAGCGCGACGATGCGCGTGCCCTGGTAGTCGAACCAGTAGCACGTCTCGGCGAGCTCCGCCGGGCCGTGCTCCGGGAGCGTAAACTGCGGGCGCCATTGCACGCTGAGCGCGCGCGGGGCGGCGGCGTCCTTTTCGTCGAGCTTGGCAAATTCGTGGTTCCCGGGCGTGGGGACTACGGGGATGGTGGCGTTGACCCACGCCGGCGCGCCGTGCCACTCACCCCACTGGCCGTCGCGGTGGGCATTGTTGATCAGATCGCCGGCGTGAAGGGTGAAGGCCGCGCGCGGAGCCTCGCGAAACGCCTCGCGGAAGACGCGCGACCAATGGGTGCGGACGTCGTTCTGCGCGTCGCCGAAATACACGAAGGTGAACTTCTTTGCGTCGCGGCTCGCCGTGCGGAAATGAAACCACTCGCTCCAATTCACACCGTCGCCCACGCGGTACGCGTAGAGCGTATCGGGCGTGAGTCCGGTGAACTCCGCCGAGTGATAGTGCGCCTCGCCGAGATCGGTGGTGAGCGGCTCCGTGCGGGCGGGGACGGGTTCGCCCTTGAGCGAACGGCCGGCTTCGTTGGCAATCGCGAACTCGGCGACCGCGCGCACAATCGTCGTGTCTGTTCGCCACGTGACGGCCTGCGTCGTCGCGGGATCGCCGCGCCACGTGAGCACAATGCGGTCGGGCAGGGGACGCGGAGCGTAGGCGAGTTTGTCGGCGTAGAGTGGGGGCGGGACGTGCGGGTGCCCCTCGTGCGCGGCGAGCGGGAGCGCGCAGAGGGCGGCGAGGAACGGGAGGGTGTGGGCGAGATGTTTCATGGGCGGGTGGGTGGGGGAGTCATGGCGTAGTCGAGGGTGAATTGATGTTCGGCCGGATCTGCGACGTTTTTCACTGCTTCGACGAGCTGGCGCTTCGTGGTGTCGAACGTGATCACGCGCACCTTGTTCTCCGCCGGGATGAACCGGTAGAGCCGCAGCGGACCCGACGAGGTGTAGTCGGAGAGCAGCGAGTGAACGGGGTGGCCGGCGCGGCCCGGCGCGACGAGGCGCATCGCCGTCGTGCGACTCTGGTCGCCGGAAAAGATGAAACCCACGTTGGCGTGCCGCGCGTAAAGTTTCTCCCACATCTGCACGGCGCTGTTGCCGCGTTTGCCGTGGATCTTGGTCCACGTCATCCGGCCCTTGGGGTCCTTGCTATAACCGTCGTTGTCCACCGGCTTCGCCACCGGACCGAGGTCCATGTGCGTCGTGATGAGCGCGCGGCGGGCGGCATAGTTCGCGAGTACGCCGGAGGCCCACGCGAGCACATCGTCGGGTGCGTTGCACTCCAGGCTGAGGTGGACGAAGTCGAGGCCGCCGGCAGAAAACAGGTGGAAGCTGTTCACGTTATTCGCGGAGACAGTTTGGTCGGCACGATCGTGCGCGTAGGCGCCGCCATACCAGGGGAACGCGCGAAAGCGCTCGGCCGGGAAGAATCGCTGGTAGAGCGTCGCGTCGCCACTGCTCTTCATGTCGTGGTTTCCGACCGTCAGCGAGTAGGGTACGACGCCGTGGAGGCGGTCGAGGCACTCGCGCGCGAGCTGCCACTGCTCCTCGTTGTTGATATCCACGATGTCGCCGACGTGGGAGACGAAGACGATATTTTGGGCGCGGACATTCTCCACGATCCAACGCGTGTGGTTTTGAAAAACCGGATTTGTCAGCGGGTCCGTGCTCTGCGGTGTGCTCTTCGTGGCCCGACCGCGATAGCCCTGCGTGTCGGGGATCACGACGAGGGTGAAGGCGCCGGGCGGCGGCGCATCGAGCTCAGCGGCGGGTGCTCCGCCGGCGCTCACGGCGAGGGCGAGCAGGGCAAAGAGGAGGCGGCGGGTGGCGTTCATCAGGGAAAGGTTCAGAGGTCGAGGGTCACGCCGAAGTTAACCGAAAAGTCGTAATAGCGAATTGCGTTCGGATTCGACGGGTTCCCCTGAAAGGAGATCTTGGGCGCGTCCGTGAGGTTTTTCGCACTGAGGTAGGTCGAGTAGCGTTTGCTCCAGCGGTATTTCGCGGAGAAATCGAGGGTCGCCCGCGCTTTCTCGAAAACATCCAACGCCCGGCGCGCGCCGACGGAGCTGAGATAGTCGCCCCGGGTGTTGTAGAAAAGGCGCAGGTCGAGTCCGCGACGGACGTAGGAGACGTTGAAGTTTCCCGTGCGCTTGGCGGTGCCGATGAACGTCAATGCGTCGGCGGGGCGCGTGGGATATTTCCCCTCGGAATCGAGCCACGTGTGGTTCGCACCGAGCCCGAGTCCGCTGAACAGCCCGGGCAGAAACGCGAGGCGCTGCTGCCACTCGACTTCGACTCCGCTGACTTTGCCGCCGCGCCCCATCTCCTGCCGCGTGAGGCGATAGCCGGCGAACTCTCCGTCCACCACGGTCGAGGCGGTGTTAAAATAAAATCCGGCAATGGATTTCCGAAACGCGCCGACGGAGACCACGCCGAGGGGCTTCAGGTAATACTCGGCGCTAAGATCGAAGTTGTCGGAGTTCGTGACTTCGAGATCGGGATTCCCATCGGTGAGGGTGCGGGCTTCGTCGTCGATGCGGCGCGTGGGGAGCATCGCCGCGGGGCTGGGGCGAGCGACGGTGCGATTGGCGGAGAAGCGCAGGACGACATTCGGCCGGAGGCCGTAGTTGAGGTGCACGCCGGGGAGCACGTTGGTGTAGCTCGTCGAATTTTCCACGATGGTGGATTTCGTGAGGATACCGCGCGGCGTCGCGAGCTGGCGGGCTTTGCCGGAGTATTCCGTGCGCTCGGCGCGCGCGCCGGTCACGACGTTGAGCCGGCCGAAGGTCGCGCTGCCCATCAGATAGGTCGCATAGATGTCTTCCGTGGAGCTCTTGCGGTTGGATTCGATAAGGATGGCGGAGGCGTTGTCGTTGCGCGTGTAGTCGGAATTTCGGGTGTAGAACGCATCGAGGAATTTTGCGATGTTCGGCTGGACGGAGGGAAACACGACGCGGCCGTCGCCTTGGTGGAAGAAGCGGTCGTTGGTGTAGATCTCGGACATCGCGGCGGCGGACTGCGGCCCGGTGTAGGTCCAGTTGCCCAGCGCGGGGTCGCCGCCGAAGACCCAGCTGCGGAGCTTGGCGCGCGCGCCGGTCTTGAGGCTCGCCTTGAAGGGGAGCTCGTCGAGCTCGCGGCGGCCGTTGAAGTCGAACGTGAATTCCTGGTCGCGAGACGGGTGCTGGTTGCGCGCAATGCTCGTGTGCACGTAGCGCGCGGGGTCGTTCAGGTTCACGCTGTTATCGACGCGGAAGAGCGGGAATTCGCGCACCGTGCGGTCGTAGGAAAGATCGACCCCGTTGGCGGAAAACACGGGCGTGAACGTCTGCGTGTATTGGTTGGTCGCGCGGTTGTAGCTGAACTTCGCGTCGAGGTTCCAGCGGTCGAATTTGTTTTCCACGCCCCCGGCGATCTGGCCGGCCGTGCTGATGGGCTCACGGAAGGAACGGCTCGTGTCCACGCGGCCGTTGCGCGAGGAAGCGGAGTTGGGCGTGATGTTCGTGCGCGCGCCGGGACGGTAAACGGCGAGGTAATCCTCGAGCGAGCGCGTGTCGTTGCTGTAGATACCGCGCACCCAGACGATGGACCGCTCGCTGAGTTTGTAGTCGATACTGCCGGAATACTTGAGCTTCCACGAATCGTCTTCGATGCGGTCCTGCAACGTGTAGGTGGAGATGTTGTAGTTGTCCGCGGCATCGACCTGGTAGCTGATGCTCGACGTGTGGTAGCCGCGGTCGGAGCGGTAATGGTTAATGGACGAGTAAACGCCGAGGCGGCCGTCGGGGCCGTAGCGGTCGGCGTATTCGACGTTGATCTGTTTGTCCCAGTTTTGCTGCTGCTGGTTGTAGGCGCCGCCGAGGTTGAATTTGAACACGCGTTCGGAGAGGTCGAACGCGCGCTTGGAAACGAGGTTGATGCTGCCGCCGATCGCGTCGCCTTCCATGTCGGGTGTGACGGATTTCATGAGCTCGATGCGCGAGAGACTCTCGGCCGGATAACCGCTCACGCCGTCGGAGCGGTCGTTGTTGGTGTTGCCGATGCGAACGCCGTCGAAGGTGATCGAATTAAATTCCGAGGAGAGGCCGCGGATATTGGGGCGCACGGGCTGGTGCGTGCTGATTTCGAGGTAGAGGCCGGGCATCGACTGGAGCACTTCGCCGACTTCGCCGAGGCGGGAATTGGCGAGTGCGTCGAGCGAGGCGACCTTGCGGATATTCTCGGAGTTTTTCTGGAAATTGAGCGCCTGCGCCTGGCCCTCGGCCTGGGCGGTGACCATGAGCCTTTCCAGGGCGATGATTTCCGAACCGAGGCGGAGCGTCACGGGCACGGCGGTGCCGGGGGCGACGTGGAGGGGGAATTCCTTGGCCTCCGAGCCGGCTGATTCTGCGCGGACGCGGTAGTCGCCGGGGGGCAGGGCACCGAAAAGAAAGTGGCCCTGGCTGTCGGTGACGGCTTGGCGCGTGGTGCCGACGAGCGAGAGCCGGGCGCCCTGCACGAAGTTGCCGGTGGCGTCGTTGACCACGACGCCGCGGATGGCCCCCGTCGCAACGGACTGGGCATGCAGCGGAGCGCCGAGGCCGACGAGGAGGGCGAGGCGAAGAAGGAGGGATAGACAACGGTTCATGGTGAGTGGTGGGGGCTGGCGTTTAGTTCTTCTCGATCGTGAACGAATCTCGTTTCTCGCCCTTTTCATTGATGAAGGTGAGGTCGAGGCGGAGACCGTCGAGGTCGAGCACGACGGAGCCGGGCTCGTTGAGGGAGATCCACATGGCGCGGTGGTCGAGGGTTGGCGGCTTGGACTTTGAGCCGGCGGAGCCAGCGCTGCCGGTGACCACGGAGATTTCCCCGGCGTGCGGGGCGCGGCCGCGAGGTTTGCGGTAGACGCCGTCGCCGCCGGCGCGACCGTTGCCGGGTTGTTTAACGTGGAGAGTGGCGTTGAAGGATTCGCTTTTCCCGTAATGACCATCGAGGAGATAGGAACGTTCGTAAACGTGCGAGTGGCCCGTCAGGATCAAGTCCACCCCGCCAGCTTCGAGGATCGGCAGGAAGTTCTGACGCATATCCACGAGCCGGCCTTCGCGATCAGAATCATGCGTGCCCTTGGTGTAGGTCGGGTGGTGGAAGAACGCGACGATCCAGTCGCGGGTGGTCGCGGCGAGGTCGGCCTTGAGCCATTGAGCCATGGCACCGTCAGGCGTGCGCGGGGTGTCGTGAGAATCGAGACAGACAAAATGAATGTTGGCGTAGTCGAAGGAGTAGTAGGCCTCGGTGCCCGAGGCCACGCCGCCGGCCTGAGCGCGCGTGGGAAAGGTGAAAATATCGTAGTAGGGACCGGACTGCGTGATGGAGTTGGCACTGTGGCCGTCGTGGTTGCCGAGGGTGGACCACAGGGGGGTGGTGCGGAGCATCTCGGGGTAAACTTCAAAAATCGCCTTCTGATAGTCAGCGTCAGTGCCGTCGGGATAGGCATTATCGCCGAGGAGGAGGCAAAGATCGGCGGTGCGGTCGCCCGCAAATTTGGTGTATGCGTCGCGCACGGCGAGTTGCGTGGCGCCTTTTGTGCCGGGGTCGCCGAGCACCCAGACCCGCGTCGGGCTGGCCGGCCCGGTCGGCGGCGGTGTGGTGAACGCATAGACCGGCACCCGCAGGATTTTGCCGTCGCCGTCTTTGTTTTCGGCGGAGCCCATGACCGAATAGAAGTAGCGCCGGCCCGGCAGCAGCTCGCTGAGTTGCACGATGTGTTCGGTGCCGATGCCGAAGGCTTTTGCGGTCTGGTTCAGCGCGTCGGCGGTGAGACCGTAGCGGACGAATGAGCCTTCGGTGGTGTCGGTGCGCCAGCGGACGACGAGGCTGGTGGGCGTGGCGGTTTGCAAATACGGGCCGCGGAGGACGGTCGTGGCGGCGGGCAGGGCGGGTGCGGCGAGCACGAGCGTGGCGAGCAGCGGGAGACAGGGGAGACGCATGGAGGCAGGCGTGGAGGATTGACGCGAGTGGACGAAACAAAAAGGCCGGTCCCGAAAGACCGGCCGGGGCGCGAAAGGCTCAGAAGCGATACGTGACGCCAGTCGTGGCACGCATGCCGTGCATCGTGTAATCCTCGGGATTGTAAGCGAAGCCCTGGTAGGAAACCTGCGGACGGTCCGTGAGGTTCGTCATGTTCAGGAAGAGTTTCATCCGGTCGGTCACTTGGTAGCTGGCGACGAAATCCACGCGTTCATTGGCGGCGAAGATATCGTCGAAGGTGAAATCAAAATCGAGGCCTTCGAGGAAATCCGAGCGGTAGCGATAGCTGATTTCCGCGCGGAAGCGGCCGATGGCGTATTCGAGGGCCGCGTTGAACATGAAGTCCGAGAAGCCGTAGGTGGGCAATTTTTCGGTCAGGCGGCCGGGATACTTGCCGTCGCTCTCGGTAAACGTCGCGCTGAGGTCGACGCGAAACCCGTCGAAGGGCTTGGGGAGGAAAACGAGTTTCTGGCGGGCGATCAGCTCCAGACCGTAGTTCACCGCGCCAAGTGCGTTTTCGGGACGGGTGCCGCGGTAGGTGGTGGGCACGCCGTTTTCATCAATCACTTCCGTGAAGGCGCGGTCGTAGTAAAATCCGTTCATCGTCTTGTAGAACGCCCCGACGGAGTAGAGACCGCGGTTGGCGGTGTAGAATTCGACCTGCGCGTCGAAATTGTCCGAGGTCGTGGTCTGGAGGTCCGGGTTGCCGTCGGTGATGGTGTCACTGTCGATGTTGACCAGGCGGCCGCGGAGGAGGTCGTCGAGGTCGGGGCGGCTGTAGCTGCGGTTATAGCTGCCGCGCAGGATCAAGTTTCGCCCCAATTCGTGCCGGAGGTGCGCGCTCGGGAGCCATGAGGTGTAGCTGCGTTCGCGGTTCACCGCTTCGACGCGGGCGGCGCGGGCGCCGAGGGCCGGAATGAACTGATTGGTGGTCGATTCGAAGGTGTTTCGTTCCATCCGCAGTCCCGGCGTGAGCGTTGTGCGGCCCATCGTCACGGCACCCATGACGTAGGCGCTGTGCGTCGTCTCGCGGCTCTGGAAATCGCTGAAGACGCTGTTCTGAAACGCGGCGGGTGCCTGCAAGACGAAGAGTTCGGGGCGGCTGCGGAAAAGGGCCTCCAGCTTCGGGATGTCGGTCTCGAGGGACATAGGGATACCGGCGACCGTGCGGTTGCTGCGGCGCATGAGGTCCGCATAGGGGAAACCGCTCGCGGCCGTGCCCGTCACATAGACACTGCTCGAAGAATCTTGCTCGCGGGTGCTGCGGTTGGTTTTGAGGCCGACCTTGAGTTTCCCGGAGAGCGCGTTGCCGCGGTAGGGTTTTTCGACGTCCACTTTCGCGGAGACGACTTCCTCGGCGTATTCCGAGGGATTGATCGTGAGATCGCCGCGCGTGATGGTCGTCGTGTCGAACGCGCTTTTGCCGTTCAGATTCGTGTATTTTGGACGGAGCGTATCGGAGCGATCGTAGGCGTTTTGAAAACCGGTGTTGCGCACCACATATTGAAGACTGCGGTCGGTGTTGCGTTCATTTTCGGCGTAGTAGCCGCTGTAGTTCAGCTTGATGGTGTCCAGACGGTTTTCCCCACCGGCCGACAAAGAGACGAAGTCGTTGTCCGCCTCGCTCTGGCGATTCTGGTAGCGATGCTCGTTGTTGGCCAGGCGACTGGAGCCGGTGCGCGCCGTGATGGACTGGATGTTCGCGGCGCCGCCGCCGAGAACGTAGATGCGCTCCTCGGGTTTTTCCGCCGTCGTCGTGTTATGGCTGTACGCGGGACGAAGAAAGAAGGTCGCCTGAGGGCTGAGACGGTAGTCGAGTGCGCCGCTCAGACCAAAGGACTTAACCTCGCGGAAATTCGTCTGCGGCGTGCCGATGGTGTGAAAGTAGAGCGGCTCAGTGAGACGGAGGTCGGGCGGTCTGTCGGACGGACGTAGATGTAGTCCAGATCAACGTTGTCGTAGGCGCGGGAGGTCTCGTAGGCAGAAACCGTGAAGCTGACGCCCAGATTTTTCGTCCCGCCGCCGACACTTAGAATGTCGCTGTAAAGGAGTCCGGTGTCGTAGCTCCACGCTTTGTTTTTGTGATAATACACGCCAGCCCCCGTGACCTTGACCTCGCGGCCGTCGCGCTCGAAGGCGGAGCGCGAGATGGTATTGATAATGCCGCCGATCGCATCGCCGTCGCGATCCGCCGTCGGGGCTTTGATCACCTCGATGTTGCTGACGCCGTCGGCCAGGAGCTGGCTGGTGGCGAAGCCGCGGCTGTTGCCCGAAGTGGGGGTGCGAAAACCGTCGGTCTGAAATGAATTATATTTCGACTCGAGGCCGCGGATATTTACGCCGTTCGGCGTGCCGTCTTCGTCTTCGTTCACGCTCAGGCCGGGGAGGCGTTGGAGCGTGTAGCCGATGTTGCCGCTGATCATCTGGCCGAAGGTCTCCTCCGAGACGATGTTGACGATGCCACTGGCGGTCTTCTGCTGGTTAATGGCGAGCGACTGGCCGCGCGCGGATTCGGCGACGGTAAACGAGGCCAGCTTCATCACTTTACTCTCCAGCATGGCGTTCATGCTCGCGGTCTGGCCGCTGGAGACGGTGACGTTGGTCGAGTAGGCATCGAGGCCGACGTAGTCGACGTCTGCCCGGTAGCTACCGGCCGCGAGTCCCGGCAGGGAGAAGCGACCCTCGGCATCCGTATAGGCGACGGCGGTCGTGCCGAGCAGCTTGATGACGGCGCCTTGGAGCGACTTGCCGGTGGCGGCGTCGGACACGCGGCCGGCGATGCTGCCAGAGGCAACTTGCGCATGGGTCGCGGTCGAAAGCAGGACCAGCGCGAGAAACGCGAGAGAGACGACGGAGAGAAGCCGTCGGGCGGTGGAGAAGGCGAGGGTGGAGACGAGCGGGTTAAAATGCATCGGTGTGGGATTGCATTGTCCCACCCCGCGGTTACGGAGCGGCGTCGGTTCGGTCACGTTTGCGCGAAGGTTTCCGGTTTGCGCCGGGCGGCGGGATTTTCGTCCAAGAGCGGACCACTCTTCGCACGTTTGTCACCCAACCGTCATCTGTTTGTAACAATCATCCCCCATGCTGGGCGGGTCTCGAAAACCTCCCACTGACCGCTACCATCATGTTTACGCTGAAATTCAAATACCTCGCCCTACTCGGCGGCGTGCTCCTCTCCGCCTCGGCGCTTCGCGCGCAGGACAGCGGTCCGTTGCTCGATGCTCTCGTGCGGAAGGGGATCTTGACGAATCAGGAAGCGGAAGATCTGCGGGCCGATCTGGTGCGGGACAACAACACCATTCCGGCCAAGGCCGTCGGCGGCGGCAAGGCGACGGACCGGCTCAGCATCGGAATGCGCATGCAGATGCAGTACGCCAGTCTCGACACCGACATCAAGAATGTGGCCGTCGGCCCGGTGGCGGTTGACCACGCTTTCCTGCGGCGGATGTACATCACGTTCAAGGCCGGGGTCGGTGGCAATTGGGGTGCGACGATGACCTACGACCTCGCTTCGGGAGGTTACGATGACGCCATCATCGAGTGGAAGCCCACTCCGGACCTTAGTTTCAACTTCGGCCTCCGTAAGGTGAACGTGGCGGCCGAAGAGCGCGGCTCCAGCGGGGACATCCGGGCGATCGAGCGCTCGTCGGTGACCCGGTATTTCGTCGAGTCCAACAACGGTCGTCGTCTCGGTGCCGCCAGTTATCGCACGGGCGCGTTTCTTGACGGCAAGAAGGAGCTCAGTGCGACCAACGGCATTGTTTACAGTGCGGCCGTGACGACGGCGGCACGGAACGAGAGCTTTGCCATTGCGTCCGCCAGCGGGGATGCGAGCACGAATCGCCCGGCGTTTTGGGGCAATTTTGGCGTGACCGGAAAACTGCCCGACAACGGCAGCTGGGTGGTGGGCGTCGGCTCGGGCTACATGCCCGACCAGGGCGGTTTCGGCACCACGAACTTTGGCCGCGGTTTCGATCTGACCCTCTACTCGGCCTACACCAATGTGAATGCGGGGCGCTTCGGTTTCATTGCCGAATACCTGACCGCCAAGGTCGAGCGGGGCGTCAATGCCACGACCGACGCCAGTCCGGTGGGCGTGTATTTTCAGCCGTCGTTCCTCCTGAACGAGTCGATCGAACTCGTGGCCCGCTATGCGACGGTGGATTCCGACCGCCGCGGAGTGACGTTGGCCGACGTGATCCGGTCCGCGCCCTCCGGCGGCACGATGAACAAATCCGAAGAATGGTATTTCGGTGGCAACTATTACCTCCGGGCCAACGACCTGAAGCTCCAACTCGGGCTGGTTTCGGGCAAGACCAAGGAGACCCTCGCCGGTGCACCCGCGGAGGCAAAGGTCATCGGTCTCCGCTCCCAGATGCAGATTCAATTCTAACCCAGATTGTCCCCGTCAACTCCGTTTCCCATGAACAAGTCTCTCCTCCTCCTCGTTGCGGCGATCGCCGCTACCGGCGTCCGCGCCGACACCAAACTCGTCATCAAGGGGTCCGATACCTTGGGCGCCAAACTCGTGCCGACGCTGGCCGAGGAGTACAAAGCCAAGCACCCCGGGGTTTCGTTTGAAATCGCCGCCGAAGGCTCGACGACCGGCATCACGGCCGTGATCGACGGTACCGCGCAGCTCGGCATGAGTTCGCGCCGCGCCAAGCCCACCGAAATGTCGGCCGCGAGTGCCAAGGGCGTGAGCCTCAAGCCCATTATCGTGGCGTACGACGGGATGGCGGTGATCGTGAATGCCAACAGCCCGATCGCGAAGCTGTCGAAGAAACAGGTCGAGCAGATCTTCGCCGGGGACATCACGGACTGGTCGGCGGTGGGGGGCAAGCCCGGCAAGATTTCGATCTACACGCGCAACACCTCGTCCGGCACCTACTCCGACTGGAAGGATCTCGCGATGAACAAGCGCGACTACGCCAAGTCCTCCCAGAAGATGGCGGGCAACGAGCAGATCGCGGCCGAGACGGCCAAGAACCCCTCGGGCATCGGCTACGTCGGTTTGGCCTACATCCACGCCGAAGGCATCAAGGTGATGCCGATCGACGGTGTTCTCCCCACGAAGGAAACGGTGCAGAACAAGAAGTATCCGTACGCGCGGCCGACGTTCTACTACACGAACGGCGAAGCCACGGGGGAGGCCGCAAAGTTTCTCGAGTTTACCCTCAGTGAGGCAGGTCAGAAGATTGCCGAAAAGATCGGTTTTGTGTCGATCCGCTGAGGTTTGATTTCGTTCGGGGAAACCCAGGCGCGCCGGAACTTTCCGGCGCGCTTTTTGTTTGGGCGATGCGGCCGGGGGTGCTCGGATTGAGTCCGAGCGCCGACGGAAGCGTCACCACGAGGCCGGCCGGCGCGTCGGTTGCAGTTCGCCGCCGAGCAGCGGCAGTTCCAGTTTTCGGAGCGCTCCGCCGAGCAACAGGCGGCGTTGTTCCGGCGACAGACCCGGCTCAAAAACGGCCGCGCGGTAGTCGCGGTAGCCCTCGGCGTTCTCCTGCCGGGCATTATAACGGATCACGCCGTCCAGCGCCTCGCCGACCTGTTGCGGGGTCGCGCCCGGGCCGAGGACGCGGCCGACGTCACCGCGCAAATCCTCGATGCGGCGGTTGAATTCTTCCATGCGCAGCCGGTGCTCCTCGCCGACCTCGTTGATCCGGGTGGTGATCTTCGCGAGGAGGGGATCATCCGGGGCGGGGCGCCGCCTTCCGAACCCGGGGCGTGGCACCAACCGCACCTTGACGCCCTGGGCGTCGATGGCGGTGGCAAAGGCGACCGGGTAGTCGGCCGGCACTTCCGCGGTGATGGCGTCGATTTTCTCACGTGTGGTCTTTTGCAGCGCGGTGCGGGCCTCGACGATGGCCATGGTCTGCTGGGTCAACAGGGGGGGCAGGGGCGAGCGGGGGATCTTCGGCGACATGCTGGGGAGCACGACGAGGCCGTCGCGGATTTCGTCGGCGAGCACGTCGAGCTGGGCGAGGGCCGGGGCCTGGCGCTCGGCGAGGGCCTTGAGGGCGGCGGTGCGGGTGAAGGCAAAGGTCGCGCGGTCCTGGGCGAAGACGACGTCGAAGAGTTCCTTTTTCAGCGTCGATTTCTGGGTCTCAAACGCAGCGACCTTGGTGGCTACGTCCGCCGGCACGTCGTCCGGCAAAATCACGCGGGTGAGCGCCGGCGAGAAAAACAGGTAGGGCTGTCGGGCCGAAGCGGTGGCGGCGTCGTCCGCCCCGGAGGTGACCTCGATGGC
>CAJAYO010000233.1 GCA_903948415.1 uncultured Opitutia bacterium
CCATTTGCTGGCGGGTGGCAGCACCCGTTGGGTGATCGAGAGCTGGTAGGTGTCAGTGATCGTGCCGGCGCATTCCACCAGATAGGCCGTCTGGCCGATCAGCGCACTGAGCGTGTCCGGCGTGGCGACCGGCTAATACCAAGTGCTCCACTCCGGCGTGCCCGCCAGGGGGATGAGGCCCGCGCCGCCAAACTGCGTCGCCGTGGGGTTCGGGTTCCACCGCCAGATGCTCAGCACCTCGGGATTATTGGCGAGCTGCTGCTCGATCGTCGCATAGCTGGCGTCGCCGTGCAGGTAGATCGAGTTCCAGCCGCCGTGCAGCGTGTAGTTGATCGTCTGCCACTGGGCCTGGGCGGGCGTGACGACGAGGAGGAAGAGACAGGCTAAGGCAAGGAGACCGCTGACCGCGGTGGAGCGCGTTGACCCCAACGCGCTTGCGGGGACGGCAGAGGCGGCGCTCTCATAATTCACGGCCGGGACGCCCGTGCCACTCGAACCAGCGCGTTGGGGACAACGCGCGCCACCTCGGAGAACTTGTAGATTTGTTTTCATCGCACAGTGAGTCGGTAGAAGCGCGAGGCATCGGCCGGGGCCGAGATGTAGGCGGCCAAAACCCCCACGGCCGACGCGCGGTAGTAGCTGGCCGCGGCGCCGTCCGGCGTGGTCGCCATCGGCACGATCGTCCATGTCCGCAGATCGGCACTTTCCTCGATCGCGTAGACTTTGCCGGTGATGGCGAAGAAGCCGAAGGTGACCGTCGTCGCCGTCTTGTTCGTGATCTGGAGCTCGAAGCGCTCGGTCGCATCCCCGGCGAAAGTGCCGGCGACGTATTCCTGAAAATTGCTGATCCCATCGCCGTCGAAATCGCCGGTTTTGGTGATGAGGTTGATATTCCAGCCGGGTGTGCCGGGGCGGCGGCCGGCCTGGTAAAGCTGCCATTCCTGCCACGCATCGGGCAGGCCGTCTTGGTTCACATCGGCGCCCAGATTGAGATCGAGGCGGACCCGCTCGCCCCCATTGCCCGCCCGCAGCGTGCCGCTGGCTTCGATGGGGTAGAAATTCTGGCCATTCATCACCACGACCAGCGAGTAGAGCCCCTGCGCCGCGACCGCACTGCTCGAGTAAATCCGCGAGGCGGCCCGGTTCTGGTCGACGCGGATATTGATCTCATAGTTCGCATCCGCCTGCAGGTCGCTCTTGATGACGGCCCGGCCGATCTCCACCCCGTTGCTCAGCAGCGAAATCACGGCGCCATCGACCCGCAGCGTCGCCCCGACCTGATCGCGAACGAGGCCGTAGATCGTGTAGTAGGGCGCCGGCGGAAACGCGGCCAACCGCGGCGCGCCGCCCGCCACGGCGAGGCCCAGCAGGACGGCGGAGAAGAGCGCGCGCAGCGCCACGCGGGAGAAGTCGAAAGAGTGCACGGGAAGGGAAGGAGGGGGAAAACGCGGGCAGACGGCGGCTTACTCCTCGACCTCGCCGGACTTGACGGAGGCCGGACGCGGGGTGGCCGCGCCGCCCGTGCGCACGAGGCGCTCGATCGCGGCGAGCCGCGTCTCCTGGGTCTGGGCCCGGGAGGCAAACTCGGCGAGCTGGCGGCGTTGCGCCGCGACTTGCGCCCGCAGTTCGGCGTTTTCCGCCGTCAAGGTCTTCACGGCGGCGTCTTGGTCGCGCTTCACTTGCTGCGTGGCCGAGACGTTGAGCATCGCGATCGCCTCGTAGTCCACCGCGTGGAAATCCTTCACCTCGCGACCATACACAAAGACCGTCTCGCCCTCGGCGCCGACCTCGGCACGGAATTTACCGGCGGCGACTTCCAAGACCTCGTAAACCTTTTCTTTCTGATCGGTCACCACCTTCACGCGCTCGCCGGCCTTGAGGTCGGTCGCGAGCTGCACCCAGCCATCCTTGATCGTCGCTTTGCGGTAGATGTCCGGCACGACCTCCGTGTGCAGGCTCACGGCTTGCGGAAACACCTTCGCCACCTGCTGCGCGATCACCTTCTTGCTGTGGCCGGTGCCCTTGGCCACCGTATCGATGTGGGTGTAGTCGGTCACCTCGATCTGCTGGAGCAGCTCAAGGTCCCGCACGGCGTTGGATCGAGCCGCGATCGACTTGATCCGCGCATCCGACGAAATAACCAGCGTCGACGTCCAAATATCATTAGATGCGTAAATCGAGATGGAGCGATTGAGGTGATTAAAATTTGCGCCAGCTCCGGAGGTGTTGAGGTAGCCACCAGGCACAGTTGCCCTTGAGGTGCCGCCACCACTGACCACCAGCTTCGCTATGCTTGATGGATCACCTGGATAATTGATGCTAACACTACCACTAGCATCGATCCGCATACGCTCGGTGGTGCCCCCATACCAAATGTGACTCCCATTGGACGGAACACTGCTCCACATCGTGGCGGCATTCATGCCCATGGCGTAGGGAACCGTTCCGGCAGTTCCGTGAGAAGGATCAGGATCAGATCCCGGCCAGAGCACCAGTCTCGACCCGATCCCGCCCAGAAGCGTGGCCGTCGGAGCCGAGAGCGAACCGTTTGTTGTAAAGTTCGCGATGCCAGCAGTCTTAAACGATCCGCCGGTGATGGTACCCGTCGCCGTGACGGTGCCCGCGGTGCTGAAGCTGCCGCCCGTGACCGCGCCCGTCGCGGTGACGGCTCCGACGACATCCAACGCCACCGCAGGGACGGTAGTCCCGATTCCGACGCGACCGGTCCCCCGATCTATGAACATCGAAGATGAAGTCCCGGTTCCAAGAACACGAACAAAGTGCAGGCCGTTCGCTGAACGTTCGTCGTCGACAATATCGAAGCCCAAGTCGTCACCAAAATGACGGAACTTGATACCCGTTCGCCACTGGTTACCGCCGGCCGATTTGATCGCAAGATACTGATCCGCCGAGGTGGTTAATGTGCCAATCTGCAATTTTTCAGCAGGTGAAGTTGTGCCGATCCCGACGTTCGTCGTCGCAGTGACCACATTGGCCGCGAGCGTGCCCGCGGTGCTGAAGCTGCTGCCGGTGACGGCTCCCGAAGCCGTGATGGCACCCGTGACATCCAAGGCCACGGCGGGGGCCGTCGTCTTGTTGATGCCGACGAAGCCGCCGCCCGGATTGAGCAGCAGCGGC
>CAJAYO010000234.1 GCA_903948415.1 uncultured Opitutia bacterium
GGCCTTCGAGGGAGAGATTGCCTTTCTTCGTGTCGGGGTTGTGGCAATCGAGGCAGTAGGCAGCGATCAAGGAGGCGTCGGGGGCGCGCTGCGTGGTCGGTGCGGAGGGCGGGCCGGACGGCGCCGATGCGCCGAACGTGAGGGCCGGCGCTGCGCAGAGGACGCCGCACACCCGGAGCACGTTCGCGGGCAGGCGTGAGCGCGATAAATTGAAAAGCGTGATTTTCCGAAGCATGGGGGGCGGGGCGGACGAGTCTGCGTGGGTCAGACGGATGGGGGTCAACAACAGACCGGACAACGGGCGAAGTGCAAAGTGAAAGTCAGGCGTGGCGCCACGCCTGGGCACGACGACCGGGGGCGCTTACGAATGGGCGGATGGGACCGGTGCGCGTGAGGGTGACTCGGGCCAGAGAGATTTAATCGCCCACGCGGTGCCGAGGGTGACGAGGGTGCCGATCAAGGTGAACCAGGGCCAGAAGACCTCGCCGCCGAAGGTGGCGAGCCACCACGGGCGCAGCGCCGGCAGGGTGGCCGGCCAGTAGATCAGGTTCATGAAGACGAAGGACGAGATCATGCCGATCACGGCGGCGCGGACGCCGACGCGGCGGGCGAAGAGGGCGAGGATGAGGCCGCCGAGGAGGGCGCCGCTGGTGAGGCCGCGGAGCGAGAAGGCGGCGTTGAGCACGAAGGTGACTTCGCGCGTGAGCCAGGCGACGAAGATGAGGACGCAGGCCCAGACGACGGTGGAGTGTTTGCTGAAGCGGACGAACCACGCCTCGTCGCGGTCGGGCCAGAGGGGTTTCAGGAAGTCCATGGTCGAGACCGAGGCGAGGGCCGAGATGGCGGAACTGATCGACGACATCGCGGCGGCGAGGATGGCGACGATGAGGAAGCCACGCATGATGGGCGGCATCTCGGTGACGATAAAGATGGGGAAAATGAAATCGTTGGAACGGATACCAGGGCGGGCTTCCGGGAGCGGGATCTGGAAGGGGTGATGTTGGTAGAAGACCCAGAGCATGACGCCGACGAGCAGGAAGGTCAGGAAGAGCGGGAAGATGACGACGGCGCTG
Organism: uncultured Opitutia bacterium; assembly: GCA_903948415.1. Lineage (GTDB taxonomy): Bacteria > Verrucomicrobiota > Verrucomicrobiia > Opitutales > Opitutaceae > GAS368. Next base: position 1,074 of record CAJAYO010000234.1, read on the forward strand.
AAGACGAGCGCTTTGCGGCCGGCGGCGACGTCGCGGCAGGCGAGGACGCGTTGCACGATGAGCTGGTCGGCGCCGTGCGAGGAGAGGACGAGCACGGTGCCGCCGACGATGCCCATCCAGATGTTGAAGGGCGCGGAGAGCGTGAAGTCCGGGTTGAACCAAGCGAGTTTGCCGGCGTTGCCCGCTTCGGTGAGGGCGGCGGTCCAGCCGCCGTCGATCAACGTGGGAATGTAGAAGAGCGCGTAGAGGCCGCCGGCGACGAAGAGGACCATCTGGATGGCATCGGTCCAGACGACGGCCTTCATGCCGCCAATATACGTGTAAATCAGGGACAGGAAAACGAAGAGAAAAATGGCGCCGAGGATGGGATCGACGAGGCCCCCGAGGCTGCAGACCTGTTCGCCGAGCATGAGGCGGATGGGGATGCAGGCGACGAAGACGCGAACGCCGGCCGAGAGCGGTTCGAGGAAGAGGAAGAAGCCGCCGGCGAGGCGCCGGGCGCCGCGTCCGAGGTGTTGTTCCAGCAACTGATAGGGCGAGTAGATCTCGCCTTTCATGTAGTGGGGCACGAGCACGATGGCCAAGATGACGCGCGCGATGACGTAGCCCACGATCATCTGGATGAACATCAGGTTGCCGCCGTAGGCGATGGCGGGGACGCCGATGATGGTGAGGGCGCTGGTCTCGGTGGCGACGATGGAGGCGCCGATACCCCACCACGGGATGTCGCGACCGCCGAGGAAGTAGTCGCGGGTGGTGTGCTGGTCGCGCCCGAACCAGAGACCGAGGGCGATCATCGCGCCGAGGTAGACGACGATCACGATCCAGTCACCGAGGGTGAAGTAGGCGTTCATGCGGGGAGGAGGGTGGCGGGAAAGGACCTCGCCCCCGGGTTCAAGGAGCCAGAGGGGCGAGGCAGCTGCGTCATCACGGGAAATCGGATGGGCGCTGGCGAGGAGATTTCGTCGGGGGACCGGTGCCGCGCCCGGGATATTTCGCCCGCAACGGCCCAAACCGATTTCACCGAGGGCACGGAGCCCAGCCCACCGAGCTCACCGAGCGGACAAGGGGTTTGGCGCCGTGACCGCGGTTCGGCACCGGTGCGCTCGGTGAAAAAGGATTTAGGCAGAAAAGGGGGATGGAGGCGGGCCCGGCTGGTTTTGGCCCGCGCGGCCGGGCACTCGGAGGTCGACGTATTTTCGGGAGTGGGTAGACTGGGAGGCGAACCATGAAAATTGAAACGCTGCCGGTCGATCAGAAGCTCGCGTTGAAGAATGACGGGGCCCTGGAGATGTTTTGGATCGGGGTGGGCAGCGCGGCGTCCAAGAAGCATGCGCAGAGCAATTTTCTCATCATCAAGGGCGATGCGCACGTGCTCGTGGACTTCGGGGCGGTGGGGCCGCTGGCGCTGTTGCAGACGGCGCGGCTGTTGCCGACGGACATCCGCAATCTCCTGCCGACCCACTCGCATGCCGACCACATCGGCGGGGTCGAAGAGCTGTTTCTCACGTGGCGGTACAGCAGCGTGAAGCGAGGCGGGCCGAAGCCGACGTGCATAATCAACGAGCACTACCAGGAAGTGCTGTGGGACCGTTCGCTCCGCGGCGGGTTGGAGTGGAACGAAGAGGCGGGGCGCGGCCAGCTGCTCTCGTTCACCGACTACTGCAATGTGGTCCGGCCGACGTGGAAGACGCAGCAGCCGCGGGAAATCTGGACGATCGACTTCGAAGGGATCCGGCTGGATCTGTTTCGCACGAAACACGTCCCGGACAACGCGGCCGACTGGCAGTCGAGTTTTGTGTCGTTCGGGCTGATGATCGACGGGCGGATTTTGGTGTCCGGCGACACGCGGTTCGACCGCGATCTGCTCGATCTCTACGCGGACCGGGCGGAGGTGATTTTCCACGACGTGCAGTTTTTCTCGGGGGCGGTGCACACGCCGTTGTCGGACTTGAAAACGCTGCCGCCGAAGTGGAAGGAGAAAATGCACCTCTATCACTATGCGGACAACTACGAGACGCAGGACATCGCGGGCTTCGCGGGCTGGACGCGCCAAGGGGTGCGGTATTTGTTCTGAGAGCGGAGCGTGAAGAGCGGAGAGCGGGGAGAGCGGGCCCAAAAAAGGGCGGCCTGATGAGAGGCCGCCCGGGCAGAAAGCGAGGTGCGAGAACCGACTTAGTTCGTGATGTCGAACGTCGTGCTCGAATCGCGGACCGGGAGGTAAACCTTATACCAATCCTTCTGGGCGGGGCTGTCGGTGTAGGCCTTGAGGGCGGCCTCATCGGCGAACTCCATGACGATGGCGTGGGACTTGCCGCCCTGCACCTTGATGGCGCGGGTCCAGACGCGGGTGATGCCCTTGTAGGCGGCCGGGAGGGCTTTGACGCCGTCGAGGGCGGCCTTGATCTGCTCGGGTTTGGCGTCGGCCTTGAAGGAGACGGTGACCACGTGGATCACGGATTTAGGGGCCGTGTCGGCGGCGGTGAGGGGCGCGGCGGCGAAGGCGAGCAGGCCGGCGGTGGCGAGGGAGACGAGGAGTTTTTTCATAGTGGACTGGAGGTGGGATTGGGCCGGAGAACCGGCAGTTGGGACGGGATTAAAGGCACGTTGACGAAAAAGTCCAATGGTTCGGCCGGAGAATCGGTTGCACCGGGCGGGACGGAGGCTCAGCGTGGCGGCCAATTCCTCCCGGCATGACCTCAACCGTTCCTTCGTTTCATGGATTTTGTGTGATGGTCGCGCTCGCGTGGGGCGTGGGTGGCGCGGGGGCACAGACGGCGCCGGCGGTGCCATCGGTCGTGCTGCCGGCGGTGCGGTCGGTCGAGGAATTGCGGGCGCGGTTGGAGGGGCACGTCACCCAGCCGCGGTTCCGGGCGGCGCTCTGGGGCGTGAAGATTGTCTCGCTCGACGCGGGGCGGACCCTGTTTGAGCACCAGGCGGACCGGTGGCTGAGTCCGGCGTCGAACAGCAAGCTTTTCGCGGGGGCGCTGGTGTTGGACCAACTCGGCGGCGACTATCGCATCGTGACGCCGATTTTCGCGGCGGGGAAGCCGGACCGGGCGGGGACGCTGGTGGGCGACGTGGTGGTGAGCGGGCGGGGCGATCCGAGTTGGAAGGCGCGGGGGGCGGGCCAGGAATCGGGCCGGGATTTTTGGAGCACGTTTGCCCCGCTGGTCGCGGTGCTGGAGGAGGCGGGCGTGCGGCGGATCACGGGCGACATCGTGGCGGATGCGACGTGGTTTCAGGCGTTGCCGCACGGGGCCGGATGGACGGCGGACGATTTGAACGACTATTATGGCGCCGAGATTTCGGCGATTTCGTTGGAGGACAACTACGCGGAGCTGCGCGTGACGCCGGGGGCGCGGGCCGGGCTGCCGTGTGACTTTGCGCTGGTGCAGCCGCAGACGGGGCTCGTGCTCGACAACCGCACGACGACGATCGCGCAGGGCGGGAAGCGGCGGTTGGAGGCGGTGCGGCTCACGGGGGAGAACGTGGTGCACGTGTTTGGCGAGCTGCCGGTGGGGGACAAAGCGGAGATCCTGGACGTGACGGTGCCGCGGCCGGCGGCCTGGTTTGCGGCGGCGCTGCGGGAGGCGTTGGCGCGAAAAGGAATTCGCGTCGAGGGCGGCGCGCGCAGTGTGCGCTGGCCCGACGCACCGGCGGTGGGGGCGACGAGCGTGAAGCTGGGCGAAGTGAAGTCGCCGCCGCTGCGCGAGCTCGTGACGGCGTTGATGAAGCCGTCGCAGAATTTGGAGACGGATCTGTTGTTCGCGCATCTCGGCGAAGTGCGGCGGGTGGCGGACGCACCGGCGGTGCCGGGCGCGCGCACGTCGGAGGAGTACGGGGTCGTGGCGTTGCAGGAGTTTTTGAAAAAGAGCGGACTTCCGGCGGACGAGGTGCGTTTCGAGGAAGGCTCGGGGCTGTCGCGGAACAATCTGACGACGGCGAACGCGACGGTGGCGCTGCTGAAGTTCATGGCGACACATCGCGAAGCGAAGAGCTTTGGGGAGTCGCTGCCGATCGCGGGCGTGGACGGTTCGTTGAAGCGGCGCATGAAAGGCACGCCGGCCGAGGGCAACGTGCGGGCGAAGACGGGATCGCTGCGCTACGCGAATGCGCTGTCGGGTTACGTGACCACGGCGGCGGGCGAGCGGCTGGCGTTCAGTCTGATGTTGAACCGCAGCGTGCCGCCGGCGGGGCGCACGGCACGGGACGACCTCGACGACATCGCGGTGATGTTGGCGCAGTTCTCGGGGCGGAGCGACGCGGCGGCGAAGCCGTGAGGGGGCGTTGCGCAGGCGGCTCTCGCCGATTCGGGCCACGGTTGACCCGTGCTCGCGCCACTCAGGGCAAAGGTGTCCGCCGATGCGGGTGAGAAGGGCGCCGGTCCGGGCGTGGAGGGTGCCGATGCGGGTGTGGAAGGTGCCGATGCGGGGGTGGAAGGTGCCGATCCGGGTGAGGAAGGCGCCGATCCGGGTGAGGAAGGTGCCGTCTCCGTTGTCGTGCACCGGCACGATTGAGCCGGACTATCCGAGGCGGCGGGAGCCCCGCTGGGGCCCTGGTCGGAAATTGCTCCGGAGGATTCGAACGGTCGGCCCAACCGGTCGATCGACCTCAGCGGCGGTGGCGGGAGCGGTCGTCCGGTCATGTCCGGGGCGTTGGACGGTCGCTCGGGCCGGGGTTTCGCGCGGACCGGTGACGACGGCACGGGCGTCATTTAGAGCTCTGCGGTGGCGCGCGAACGAGCGTTGCTTCTCGGGCTTTTTCGGAATGTCGCCCAGGTAGCTTCAGCAAAGCCGCCAGGGCGTCGCTGCCCGCGGAGTGGGCTTATTTGATCCGCCGACGTCGTGACGCCCGCAAAACCAGGGGTCGTCGGCTAGCTTTTGTAAAGTAGCGCGGGACCCCAAAATTGGGGTGATGGCGCGAAGGACGGGCGCGCGCGAGTTTGGTTAAATGGGGCCATCGCCACCGCCTCGCCGTCCCACCGCCCCGCC
>CAJAYO010000235.1 GCA_903948415.1 uncultured Opitutia bacterium
CGAATGGCGTCGATCGGGGGATTGGTGACCTGCGCAAAGAGTTGTTTGAAGTAATCGTAGAGCAGTCGCGGCTTGTTGGAGAGCACGGCGAGCGCCGCGTCGTTGCCCATCGAGCCGATGGCTTCGACGCCGTCCTTGGCCATCGGCATGAGGATGATGCGCTCGTCTTCGTTGGTGTAGCCGAAGGCGATCTGGCGTTGGAGCAGCGTGGCGTGGTCGGGCTGGTCGTGCTTCGGTGCCTCGGGCAAATCGCTGAGGTGCACCAGGTGCTCGTTGAGCCACTCGCGGTAGGGGCGGGCGTTGCAGATCTCGTGCTTGAGCTCTTCGTCCGGGATGATGCGGCCCTGCGCGGTGTCCACGAGGAACATCTTGCCGGGCTGGACGCGGCCCTTCTCGGCGATCTCTTCCGCGGGAATCGGCAGCACGCCGGCCTCGGAGGCGACGACGACAAAGCCGTCCTTGGTGACGTAGTAACGCGAGGGGCGCAGGCCGTTGCGGTCGAGGACGCCGCCGATCTGGATGCCGTCGGTAAACGCGATGGCCGCGGGACCGTCCCAGGGTTCCATGAGACAGGAGTGATATTGGTAGAACGCGCGGCGGTCGTCGGCCATGGTCTCATGGTTGGACCACGGCTCGGGGATCATCATCATCACCGCGTGCGCGAGCGGACGGCCGGCGAGGACGAGGAGCTCGAGGGTGTTGTCAAACATCGAGGAGTCGGAGCCGTTCGGATTGATGATCGGCAGGATTTTCTTGATGTCGTCGCCGAAGACGGGGCTGTCGAACAGCGCCTGGCGGGCGTGCATCCAATTGATGTTGCCGCGGAGCGTGTTGATCTCGCCGTTGTGCGCGATGTAGCGGTAAGGATGCGCGCGCTCCCAGCTGGGGAACGTGTTCGTCGAGAAGCGCGAGTGGACGATGGCGAGGGCCGACTCCATCGCGGGATGGGCGAGGTCGGGGAAATATTGCGCGACCTGGTCGGTGAGGAGCATGCCTTTGTAGACGAGCGTCTTCATCGAGAGGCTCGCGACATACCACGCTTCGGCCCCGGGAATAGTGGAGGTGCGGATGTCGTTGTAGGCGCGCTTGCGAATCACATAGAGCTTCCGCTCGAAATCGAGGTCGTTGGTGATGTCGGCTCCGCGCCCGATGAAGACCTGGCGCATGAACGGCTCGCACGAGATGGCGGTGTTGCCGAGGGTCTTGTTGTCGGTCGGCACCGTGCGCCAGCCGAGGAACTGCTGGCCTTCGGATTGCACGACCTGCTCAAAGACTTCCTCGACCTTGCGGCGGACGGTGCGGTTGCGCGGGAGGTAGACGAGACCGGCGCCGTACTGGCCGGGTTCGGGCAGCGTGATGCGCGCGGTCTTGGCCACTTCCGCGAAAAACTTGTGCGGCATCTGGATGAGGATGCCCGCGCCGTCGCCGGTGTTGGGCTCGCTGCCGGCGGCGCCGCGGTGGTCGAGGTTGGTCAGCACCTGGAGGGCATCCGCGACGATTTTGTGCGATTTCCGGCCCTTCATATCGACGACGAAGCCGACGCCGCAGGCGTCGTGCTCGAACGCAGGATCGTAGAGTCCCTGTTTTCCCGGGGCCCGCGTCGCGGGAGCTTGGGAGGCGTCGAGAGAGGCAGGGGGGAGGGTGGTGTCGTTATTCACGGGCGTGGAAAAAGGGTGCGGGTGGCGGTGGTGTCGGTGGTGGCGTCGTAGCGGGCTGCGTGCCGGAGGCGCATAAAAAAGGCCGTCTCGTCCTGTGCGAGAGCGGCCCGGTGTGCGTTATGTGCGGTGAGCTCTCAGCGTGGGTCAAAAGAACCGGATCGTTTTAGTGGCCATTTTGGCGTGCTCCTCGTCGGAGCAGCCCGCGTTGGTGGGCACGCCGGCCGAGGCGTCGGTAGGTTTCACGAGAGCGTTGCTGAGCAGGTAATTCTCCACTTCCTCGCCTGAGATGTCCGCGAGCATCACGCCGTCGATCTCCACGCAGGGCGACAGGGGCTGGCCGGACTTCTGCACCATCTCGGCGTAATTCGCGCGATTGTTGATGATGTCGATGTCCTCAAACGGCAGGTTGTGCTTGTGCATGACCGCGCGGACACCGTTGGACCACCCACAGGAGGGCTTGAGATAGGCTTTGATGATCATGCGGTGAACGTGAACGGGGACAAAAGTGGCGCAAGGTAAACGGCGCGTTTTCCGTCAATCAAGCACGCGTTTCGGATATTTTCGGAGAAGCTTGTCATAGTGGCGAAGTAGGGCGGGCTTCCGCCCGCCCTCGGAACACTCCTAATCGATCCAACCACGGATCACGTGGATCATCACGGATCGAACTCGGGCCGCGCGGATTGATCCGTGTGCATCCGTGTGATCCGTAGTTAAAACATTTCTGCCATTCGTGGGCGAACTGAAGTCCCCCCGGCCCTGCTCATTCCGCCGCCCTAACGTTTCGGCGCGAGGAGGCCGTGAGTTCGGGATCGACCGCCAGTGGCTCGAAGTCCGGGTTGAGCAAGACCGCGGTGGGCCGATCGAAGCCGTCCACCCAGGCGGCGAATGGCGCCTTCGCCTCGCGCCGGAGCCGCCGGGCATCGTCGCGCTGGCCGAGCCGCGCCGTAGCAAGGTCACGGTCAAGCCGTGGAGCACTTGATCGTGCCACGTTTTGTCGTCCGGCGCCCAGGCATGCAAACGCTGGGCCGCCGCCAGCATCGCGCGGAGGTCGCCCTGCGTCAGGGCGCGCACCCACGCCACCCGTTCGCGATTCCCCCGGGGTCAGGCGCTCGGGCGGCAGCGCGTTGATGTCCGCCAGCATCGCCTCGACTCGGGCGTAGTTCGGTCGGCGGACTGAAATGTTGATTATTGCACGCCGGACGAGCGCCGTCGCGGCACCTTTGGGATCGGGTTCGTAGCCGCGTCTTTGTCGGGTGTATCTTGGTTGCGGGGTCTCTCCAGCAACGAGGATGGCCATGCGCCGCGCATCCCATCGCCGGGCCGGGAAAAGTTGTTCATGACCGAGCCGTCCCGGGCGGCCCACGTCTTGCCGCGCGCCAAGTCAAACACCCGGCCGCGGGTAACGCGTCCGCGGCCGGCCCCACGGCAGCTCGGGCAAATAGCGCCGGAGGTGATCCGCGATCAACGGCCGGCGCGCTCGGGCGCGGGCTCGCCGCGGAGATTTTCGAAACGCGCGACGAACCCGCGGCTCTCCGGCTCGATCGGCTCCGCCGGGCCGGGCACCGCGCGGATCGTCGTCGCGCGGCGGTCGACGGAGACGCGATCGCCGAAGGCGCCGCCGGCGCCGAGGACGGCGAGGAGGACAGCGGTCGCCCAAAGCCGCCGCGCACGGAGTGCCCGGCCCACCTTCAATGGGGCACGGGGCTCCTGACCCGTGTCGTTCGGACTCACGGGTCGGGCCACCCGTGCCCCATCGGGCTCAACCACCCCCACGCCCGCACGGTGCGATCAGCGTTTGACGAAACGCTGCAGGACCGCGGGCGTGACTTCGCCGTCGGGCAGACGCGTCCACTGCACCTTCCGAAAACGATCCGGCACGAGCGCGTCGGGGTCGCGCGTCGCGTCGATGATGATGGGCAAAATAAACGCCACGCCCGCGGCGGTGCTCATCGCGCGCTTGGCGGCAAGTTCCCATTCGAGGCGGAAGTGGCCTTCGTACCGCGCCTGGGTGTTCGCCGAAATCAGCGGGATGAAGAGCACGCACTCTTTGATCGGTTTCCGGATTTTTGCGTCCCACTCATCGCCCTGCTCGAGGCCACCGTCGGCGGCGAACCCCACCTCGACGCCCGCCGCGCGCAACGTGTCGCAGGTACGCCGCGCCGCCTCCGCGTCTTGCGACGCGCAGCTGAGGAACACGGCGCGGGAGGGTGACGACGACTCGGCGGACATGGACGGGACGGGGCATCCCTCGCGAACGCCCGGCACCGCAGCAAGGCGGATATGCGCGGAAACGGCAGGCATGGTTTCGTCGGGCCCGCACGCGCCGCCGCGCCGTCGCGCTGCGGAAAGGACAGCCGCGACGGCCTGCCGGGCAGCGGCAGCCCTAGGTCCCAGAAAAAGTTTCCGCTAGCCGCGTCCTGTCTGCTCGCGTATCACGCGCAGGATGAAAGTCCTCGTGACCGGCGCCGCCGGCTTCATCGGTTACCACGTCGCACGCCGTTTGGCGGAGAGCCAGCGCTGCGAGGTGCTCGGCGTGGACGTGATCGGCGACTACTACGATCCGGCCCTGAAGCACGCGCGCCTCGCCGAGTTGGCGAAGCTCGACGATTTTCGTTTTGTGCAGGGAGATTTCGCCGACGCGGAGAAATTTTCCGCACTCGTGGCCCACTTCAAACCGGCCTACGTCGTCCATCTCGGCGCGCAGCCGGGCGTGCGTTACAGCATCGAAAAACCCGCCGCCTACACGCACAGCAACCTCGACGGTTTCGCCAGCGTGCTCGAAGCCTGCCGGCGCACGCCGCCGAAACACCTCGTGTTCGCCTCCAGCAGCAGCGTCTACGGCGCGGGCGCGAAGGCGCCGTTTCGCGAAGACGACAACACCGACCAGCCCGTGTCGTTCTATGGCGCGACGAAAAAGGCCAACGAAGTCATCGCGCACAGCTACGCGCACGTCCACGGGCTCAACCTCACCGGCCTGCGTTTTTTCACGGTCTACGGTCCGTGGGGTCGCCCGGACATGGCGCCGACGCTCTTTGCGCGCGCGATCTGCGAGGGCACGCCGCTGAAGCTTTTCAACGAGGGCAAGAACCTCCGCGATTTCACCTACATCGACGACATCGTCGACGGCGTCGTGAAAGTGTTGCTCTACCCGCCCGCCGCGCGCCCCACCCCACCGGTCCGCATTTTTAATCTAGGCCACCACCGTCCGGTCGAGACCGTGCTCTTCGTCAAAATGCTCGAGCAGCTCCTCGGCAAGCCCGCGCAAATCGAACGCCTCCCGCCGCAGGTCGGCGATATGTTCGAGACCTGCGCCGATCTCACGCGCATCCGGGCCGCGATCGGATTCACGCCGAAAGTTTCGCTCGAAGACGGACTGGGGAAGTTCGTCGAGTGGTTCCGGGGCTACTATAAATTTTAACCGCTAATTTTCGCGGATCACCGCTCAGCGAAACCAGGCGGCTCGGCGCAGGATTGGCGAAAACCAGCGCCGCTGAGCGGTTCTCTTTTGCATGAAAACCATTCTCCTCCTCACGGCCTCGAACATCTTCATGACCTTGGCCTGGTATGGGCACCTGAAGTTCAAGTTTCTCGAGGGCAAATCCCTGTTCGCCGTCATCCTCGTTTCGTGGGGTATCGCTTTATTTGAATACTGCCTGATGGTCCCGGCCAACCGCGGCGGCTACCTCAGCGGCGAGTTCAGCGGCTACCAGC
>CAJAYO010000236.1 GCA_903948415.1 uncultured Opitutia bacterium
CTGAGCCTTCGCAAATAACGCTTTCGTCCCACAGGCGATCCGATCCGCGGATCGCCTGTTGTCTTTACGGACACTCGAAACCAAGCCGGGACATTTCCGTTTGCCGCCGCGTCGCCGACGCCAAACGGAAATCTCTCGCGTAAGGCGCGAGGAGATTAAAGCGGGTTCGTCAAAACCGAACCCCACCACCCGCGGCAGCGCTTTCCTGCGCCGCCGCTGTTTCCGTAAATCGGAAGCCACCGGGCCGCCCTCAGCCGTGTCGCTGACCGTCCCGTTCCATCCGCGACACACCGTCCGTTATTGTCCGCATCCGTATCGAATCCGAAAATGAAACAGAAACATAATGTCACCGTCGCCGGCCTGAACCTCACGTTCTCCACCGGCTCCATCGCCCAGCTCGCTGGCGGCGCCGTCAACGTCAACGTCGGCGAGACCAACGTCCTCGTCACCGCCTGTGCCGCGACCACCATGCGTCCCGGCCAGGACTTCTTCCCGCTCACCTGCGACTACCGCGACAAATACGCCGCCGCCGGCCGCTTCCCCGGTGGTTACTTCAAACGCGAGGGCCGCCCCTCCGAGCGCGAGATCCTCATCTCCCGCCTCTGCGACCGCCCCTGCCGCCCCCTCTTCCCCGAGGGTTTCCTCAATGAAGTCCAGATCATCGGCACGCTCCTGTCGGCCGATTTGATCAACGACTCCGACATCGCCATGGTCAACGGTGCCTCCGCCGCCCTCGCCATCTCCGACATTCCGTGGAACGGGCCCATCGGCTGCGTCCGCGTCGCCCTCATCGAAGACAAGTTCGTCGCCAACCCCACCATCGAGCAGATGTATTCCTCGTCGCTCGACCTCATCTACGTCGGCAATGCGAAAGACATGCTGATGATCGAAGGTTCCGCCGACCAAATCTCCGAGGAGAAATTCGTCGAGGCCCTCGCCTTCGGCCACGAGGCCATCCAGCCGATCATCGCCGCCATCAAGGAACTCACCGTCCTCGCCGGCAAACCCAAGGCCACCTTCAAACTCGTCGGCGCCACCCCCGAGGCCCGCGCCATCATCGAGCGCGTCGTCCCCGCCGAGCGCGTCTCCGCCGCCATCTTCGGCTTCGAGAAAAACGTCCGCTCCGCCAACGTGAAACTCCTCAAGGACGAGGCCAAGGCCGCCCTCCTCGCCGAGCTCGGCGAAGGCAAGTTCACCGACGTCGACCTCAACGTCGTCTTCGAAGACCTCCAATACAAAGCCTACCGCGCCACCGTCCTCGCCAAGGGCGTCCGCTCCGACCACCGCGATGCGAAGGCCCTCCGCCCCCTCCAGGCGCAGGTCGGCGTCCTGCCCCGCGTCCATGGTTCCGCCATGTTCCAGCGCGGCGACACCCAGAACATCGCCATCGTCACCCTCGGGCCCACGAAGGAAGCCCAGGACATGGACGGTCTCACCGGCGGCGCGAAGTCCAAGAGCTTCATCCTCCATTACAACTTCCCGCCGTTCTCCGTCGGTGAAGCCGGCCGTTTCATCGGCCCCGGCCGCCGCGAAATCGGCCACGGCGCCCTCGCCGAGCGCTCCCTCGTTCCCATCCTCCCGCCCGAGGACGCCTTCCCCTATTCCATCCGCGTCGTCTCCGAGATCATGGCCTCCAACGGCTCCACCTCGATGGCCTCGATCTGCGGCGGCTGTCTCGCCCTCATGGACGCCGGCGTGCCCATCATCGCTCCCGTCGCCGGCATCTCCTGCGGCCTCATGACCGAGATGGACGCCACCGGCGCCATCACCAAGTGGACCACCATCACCGACATCCTCGGTGAGGAAGACCACTTCGGCGACATGGACTTCAAGGTCGCCGGCACCACCAAGGGTATCACGGGCTTCCAGCTCGATCTGAAGATCAACGGCCTGCCTTTCGAAATCGCCAAGACCGCGATCTTCCAGGCCCGCGACGCCCGCATCGAGATCCTCAAGGTCATGCTCGGTTCGCTCCCCGCGCCCCGCGCCGGCCTCAGCCAATACGCCCCCCGTATCCAGACGATCCAGATCGATCCCGAGAAGATCGGTCTCCTCATCGGGCCCGGCGGCAAGACGATCCGTCGCATCACCGAAACAACCGGCGCGCAGATCGACATCGCCGACGACGACTCCGGCAAGATCTTCATCTACTCGAACAACGGCGAGGCCATGGCCCGCGCCATGCAAGAGATCGATGGTCTTTGCGGCGGCGGCGGCGGTCCTGGCGGCGGCGGTGGCGGCGGCGCCCCGATCGAAAACGGCAAGCTCTACAACGGCCGCATCACCGGCATCAAGGACTTCGGCGCCTTCGTCGAATGCACCCCGGGCAAAGAAGGCCTGTGCCACATCTCCGAACTCGCCGACTTCCGCGTGCGCCGCACCGAAGACGTCGTGAAGATGGGCGAGATGATCTGGGTCAAGTGCATCGGCATCGACGAGCGCTCCGGCAAAGTCCGCCTCTCGCGCAAGGCCGCGATGAAGGAAATGGAAGCGCAGAAGCAAGGTGGCGGCGAGACCGCGCCCGCCGCGCCCGCCGCCCAGTAAGGTGGAGCGCGTTGACCCCAACGCGCTTTCCCCCGTCAATCCTCCCCAGCCGGAGTCGCCTCGTGCGGCTCCGGC
>CAJAYO010000237.1 GCA_903948415.1 uncultured Opitutia bacterium
AGTAGGCGAGGAGCGGATTGCGGCCGCAGGCGCATTCCTGACGGTCGAGATAGTTGTGGCGGGGGCCGGCGGGCCGGTGGCGCGATAGCGGAGTCGTGAGCGCGGTGAAGATTTCGTCGAGGGTCCAGTCGATCAGGTGGACGAGCGCGTCGGGGTTCCCGAGCGGCGAGTTGACCTTCTCGGCGCGGAGCAACGCTTCCCATTGCCCCCTGACCGTGGGGCGCCGGGTGCGCAGCGCGTTCACCAGTGATTCTCGCATGACGCCACTATGGCGCACCGCGGCCGGCTCTGCTGCGCGCGTGTTGGCGAATTCTGCGCAACTCTTGTTCTTAACGGGGCGATGAGGATTCCACCGACTGCGTTTCGACCCAGCGCACCGCATGGCGGATGAGGGCGGTCGCGTCTTTCAGCTCGAGCTTTTCCCTGATGTGGCTGCGGTGGACGTCGACGGTCTTTGAGCTCAGATGCAGCTGCTCCGCGATGTCGCGCGTGCTCTTGCCCTGGCCGATGAGCTGAAACACTTCGAACTCGCGGTCGGTGAGGCGCTCGATCGGCGAAGTGGACCCGCGGGGCCGGCGGGCGGAGAGATCGTTGAGAATGCGCGAGGACATCCGCGGGCTCACGTAAACTTCGCCGCGCAGCACCTGGCGGATGGCGGCGAGGAGGTTTTCGCCGCCGGCCTCTTTCATGATGTAGCCGCGGGCGCCGGCGCGGAGCGCGCGTTCGGCGAAGACGACTTCGTCGTGCATCGAGACGACGAGCACCGCGAGGTCGGGCTGGGTCGCTTTCAAATCCTTGATGAACTCGAGGCCGCTGCGCCCCGGCATCGTGAGATCGGACAGGACGAGTTCGGGTTTCACTTTGGCGAGCGAGCTGAAGGCCTCGCTGGGGTTGCCCGCCTCCCCGCACACCGTCAGATCGCTCTGGGCGTTGATGAGCTGTGCCAGCCCGGCGCGCATGAAGGGATGGTCGTCGATCAGCAGGACGCGGCGGGGTGGCGGCGGTGCGCCGGCGGCGGGCGCCGCGATTTTTTTCGGGGCGGGGTTTTTCATGACGGATGGGCCAGGCGGCACTCGACGCTGACGCCGCCGTCGCGTTTGGAAAGGATCGCAAGCTCGGCGTTGATCGCGCGGGCGCGGTGTTGCATCACGCCGAGGCCGAGGCCGCGGCGGGACGTGCGGCTCTTGGGCAGGCCCACCCCGTTGTCCGAGATCACGAGGGTCAGCACGTGATACGCGTGGGTGAGCCGGAGGGTGACCTGCGTGGCATGCGAGTGCTTGAGGGCGTTGTTCAACCCTTCCTGGGCGATGCGGTAGAGGTGGCCGGCGACAAACTCGTCGGCGACGAGCACCGGCGACGGACACTCGAAGGTGCAGTGCACGCGACCGAGCGAGTCGATGCGCGCCGCGAGTTCCGCGAGTCCGATTTGGAGCGCCTCGGGATCGCTGCCGACGGGCACGAGGCCGCGGGCCAACGCGCGGGTCTGGGTGATCGCTTCCCGCAGCATCCGGCCCAGCGAGTCGAGGCCTTTGGCGAGTTTGGGTTGGGTCGCGGCGTCGGCCTTCAGCGCGGTGCACATGAGTTCGAGCGCCGTGAGCTGCTGACCGAGGTTGTCGTGGAGGTCGGCGCCGATCGCGTGCCGTTCGCGTTCGCCGACGGCGAGGATTTCACGCTCGAGCCGCTTGTGCTCGATCTGCGCCGTCACGAGCGCCTTTGCCTGGGCGACGGTGCTGAGGGCGCGGCGGACGATGGTGGGCAGCAGTTCGATGAGCGAGGTGTCCTTCATCACGTAATCGAGCGCACCCTGTTTCATGATTTCGACGGCCACGCGCTCGTCGCCCTGGCCGGTCACGACGATGAACGGCACGGGATTGCGGTCCCGCTGCAGCTCGGCGACGAGGGCAGGACCGCTGCCGTCGGGGAGCTTGAGGTCGAGAATCATCAGTTCCGGGGTGTGCTCGTCGAGCCAGGCGCGGGCGGCTTTGGCGGTGCGGGCGGGCTCCACCGCGCAGCCCTCGGCGCGCAGGGTTTCGGTCATCAGAATGAGCAAGCCCTCGTCGTCGTCGACGACGAGCAGTTGCGGAAGATGGGCCGGGGCTGCCACGGCGGCGCTCAGGGCGTGCCGAGGGGCGGCACCAGCAGCAACGGCACAATCAGGCCGATGCGCCGGATGGCCTCGGCGAACCGGTCGTAGTCGACGGGTTTTTGGATGTAAACGCTGCAGCCAAGCTGATGGCAGCGTTCGACTTCCCGGCTGTCCTCGGTGGTCGTCAGCATGATCACCGGCAGCTTGCGGAACTCGGGGTCGGCCTTGAGCCGGCGCAGCACCTCGATGCCGTCCACTTTGGGCATGCGGATGTCGAGCAGCACGAGGTAGGTTTCGTTGGCGATATCGCGGCGGGTGAAAAAGAAGTCCAGGATCGCCTGACCGTCGCGGAAATGCTCGATGCGGTTGTTCAAACCGGCGATTTCGAGGTTTTGACGGATGAGGATCGCATGACCCTCGTCGTCGTCGACGATCAAAATGGTGGGACCTTGGTTCATGTGGAAGGGGACGGAGGGTCGATGGCCGGCAGCGAGACGGAAAAAGTTGAGCCTCCACCGGGCGTCGTCTCAACCCAAATTTTGCCCCGTTGCCGCTCCAGCACGCGCTGCGCAATGGTCAGGCCGAGCCCCTCGCCGGTGGTGGCGTCGGGGTTCAGGCGATGGAAAATTTCGAAGACCTTCGCCTGGTGTTCGGGCGCGATGCCGATGCCGTTGTCCGCGACGGCGTAGACGGCTTGGCCGTCGTGGATTCGGCCGTGGATGACGAGGCGCAGGGGGCGCGTGGGTTCGCGATACTTGACGGCGTTGTCGAGCAGGTTGGCGAAAACCTGGCTCGTCTGGGCGTGGTCGGCGAGGCAGGTGGGCAGGGGCTCGACGCGGACTTCCGCTCCGGCTTCGTCGAGCTGGAATTTCATGGCCGCGAGGATTTCGGCGAGGAGGCCGTTGACGTTGAGGGGCCGGATTGTGAGGGCGACGCGGCCGAGGCGCGAGTAGCGCAGGAGGCCGGCGAGGAGGGTTTCCATCTTGCTCACGCCGGCGTTGATGAACCGCAGGGCCTGGGGAATCGCAACTTCGACGGGCTGCCGCAGCCGTTCCGCCGGCACCGGTCCGCCGGCCTCGGCGGCGACCGCCGCGCGGATCGCGTCGCAGGCGCGGGTGAGCTGTTTGCCGAAGCCCTGGACGTTCACGAGCGGCGAGCGCAGGTCGTGCGAGACGGTGTAGACGATGGCCTCCAACTCCTTGTTTTTCTCGTCGAGTTCGGCGGCGACGCGGTGGAGTTCGTCCTCATCGGCCTTGCGCTGCGTGATGTCGGTGCGAATGGCGACGTATTGCCGCGGTTTTCCGGCGTCGTCGAGAAACGGACAGATGGTCGTTTCGACCCAGTAAAACGATCCGTCTTTCGCCCGGTTCCGAATCTCGCCCCGCCACACCTGGCCGCGACCGATCGTCGACCAAAGGTGGCGGAAAAATTCCTGGGAGTGGGTGCCCGAGTTGATGACGCGGTGGTCCTGGCCGAGGAGTTCCTCGCGGGAAAATTGGGAGATGGCGCAGAACTTGTCGTTGACGTAGGTGATGCGGCCGGCGGGGTCGGTGATGGCGACGATCGAATGTTCGTCGAGGGCGGCTTTGACATCGTGCAGTTCCTTGACCGTTGCGAGCAGGCTTCGCTCCAGCTGCTCCCGGGCGGGATCGTCGGGGCGCGTTTGGTCGATGGTGGCGCGGTCGGGCACGGCGGGAAGGTCGTGGAGGGAGGTCGCTTTCGCAAGGTCGGAAAGGCCGTCCGGGAGGGGAGGGGGCCGGGACTAAGCAAATCCCTTAGCGAGATGCCGCCGTGGCTCCAATGGCGCCGCGCGGCGTCTGCCGCTACTCTCTGGCCCATGAACACCGCCACTCTCGCTCCCAGTCCCGTCACCCAGGCGCCCCGTGCCGACGATGTGGTTTCGCGTCTGCGCTCGTCGGAAATCTTCCGCAGTTACCAGCAGGCGTTCCAGACCGCGACGGGCTTGCCGCTCGTCCTGCGGACGGCGGGTTCGTTCCGGGAGCCGCTGCATGGCGCGAAGAACCTCAGTCCGTTCTGCGTGATGATGGCGGCGAAGAGCCGGAGCTGCGCGGCCTGTTTGGAACTGCAGCAGCGCGCCGAAGCGGACGCGGGCGGCGGGTCGGTGACGCTCGAGTGTTTTGCCGGCTTGAGCGAGTCGCTCGTGCCCATTCACCTGGGCGCAAGCATCATCGCCTATCTCCAGACGGGCCAGGTGCTCCTGCAGGTGCCGACCGAAAAACAATTTCGTGCGGCCGTCGCCCAGTTGAAAAAATGGAACGTCACCGTCGACGTCGCGGCGCTGCGGGAGGCGTTTTTTCAGACGCGCGTGCTCACGAAGACGCACTATGACGCGACGGTGCGCCTGCTGGCCAGTTTCGCGGAGCACCTGTCCCTCGTGACCAACGAGCTGATGCTGAAGGAAGCCTCTTCCGAGCCGCCGGCGGTGAGCCGGGCCCGGGTGTTTATCGCGGAGCACCTCGGCGAACCGCTCGCCCTGCAGCAGGTCGCCCAGGCCGCCCACATGAGCGCCTTCTATTTCTGCAAAATCTTCAAGGGCGCCACGGGGCTCACCTTCACGGACTACATCGCCCGCGCGCGGATCGAGAAGACGAAGCAGCTGCTGCTCAACCCGCACATGCGGGTCAGCGAGGCCGCCTACGAAGCGGGCTTCCAGTCGTTGTCGCAGTTCAACCGGGTGTTTCGCCGGATCGTGGGCGAGTCGCCCTCGATCTACCGCGACCATCTCCACGGGGCGAACGCCGGCACGGCGGGACGCAACGCGCTGGCGTGTGCGGCGTGAGGCGGCCGGCCGGGCGCGACGCGCGGCCGCGGGCGGGGCGGCCCGTTCAGGCCGGGGGCGGTGGCGCGGCCTTGGCCGGAGGGACGACGCTGGGCGCGAGTGCGGCTTCAACCATCGTGAACAGTTCGGACAGCGTAAACGGTTTGGCGAGCACGTGCGTGGCTCCGAGCTTGGACGCGAAACCGAGATAGAGCGGGGCGTTTTGCGCCGCGCCCGAGATGGCGATGAGCGGCGTGGCCGGGAATTCCCGTTTCATGACCATCATGACCTCCAGGCCGTCCTGCTCCGGCATCACCACATCGGTGATCACAAGATCGAGGCGCTGGGCCCGAATAATTTTCAGACCGGCGCGTCCGTTGGGCGCGTCGATCACTTGGTGCCCGATTTTTTGGAGCGCGGTGACGACCACGTGCCGGATGGGATCGTCGTCTTCGATGACTAAAATGCAGGACATGGGAAAAAGGGCGTGGGGCCGCTGAGCCGGAGGGGATGCGTATGGCACGGCGCCGGCGTGGTGCGGTTGGACGGGGAGGAAAAGATTGGGTTTGGTCTGCTTTCGGTTTGTCGGGAGCTTGGTGAAGGTATCGCGGAAAGCGCGCTCCAAATCCGCGCATTTTGGGTGCACCACCGGCCGGTTTTGCGCTCATGAAGGGGCCGAAGGCGTTTTCCTGCGGCGGTCGGCCGGGCCGGCCGGATTCGCTTTGCGAAGCGCGCGGGACGGCGGGCAACCTCCGGCAGTGCCAACGCCTGCTCGCGAAGGGATCACTCCGACTGCGGCGCGGGGGTGACTCCACAGGGCGACCTGCGCAAGCACTGCCAGCGCCGCGACGGAGCGTCGGGTCGGGCGGCAGCCCGGCTGTCCGATACCCCGCGCAAAAAAATCCACTAAGAAGTTACACCGTCGTCGTGCTCATTGTCCTGCTCGGGCTCTCGCTCGGATCGTCCTCGCCCCACGCGGCGGACCCACCCGAGCGGCTGTGGACCTCCGGGTTCGCCACGCCGCCCGCACCGGGCGACCAAGCGGTTCCCCTGCCGATGCCGTCGCGAAAATTGCGCGCGAACGAAGATCCCGCCGAGCAAACCAAACTGCGGTATATGGCCGAGAGCACGGCGGCGTATTCGCGGGTCGATGGGCGCGACGGAGGCAACGGGATCGACTGCTTTCCCGGGGACCATCCTCCGGTGTTGAATGTCATCGCCCACGGCCCCGCCAGTCTTGGGCCCGCGTCCCCGGGGGGCCGCCTCGTGTCACTTGCCACCCGGCGAGGGGCGGCCGAAAAAATGCTCCGGTCGCGGGGCTGCCTGCGGCGTCGTTCATCCGCCAAATGGCGGACTTTCGCCGCAGCGCGCGGGTGTCGGCAGACCCGCGAACGCCCGCCACGCCGACCACGGGCGTGCTGGCGAAGGCCATGACCGACGAGGAAATCAGCGCAGCGGCGGAGCATTTTGGCGCGATGAACTGGACCCCGTGGACGCGGGGCATCGAAACCGCCCCGGTGCCGAGGACGCGAATCGCCGGCAATCTCTTCCTCGCGATCGAGCACGCGAGGGCCGAGCCCCTTGCGGGGCGAATTCTTGAGAGGCCGGAAAATGAGGAGCAGGCCGAGGGCTTGCGCAATCCGCGCTCGGGGCTCGTGGC
>CAJAYO010000238.1 GCA_903948415.1 uncultured Opitutia bacterium
AACTGGGACTCGGTGACGTGGTGGAGGTCGATGAGCGGAAGCAATTCGCGGTCAAGGCGCGAGACATGGGCGAGCCCGAAACGGGCCTGAACCAGCGACCACGCCTCAAGCCGGACGTAGTCTGTCGTCACCAGGCGGGCTCGCTCGTCGACGAGGCGGTGCCAGATCGCGACCGCTTCGCGGTGCCGTTGCTCCGCGACATCAACGAGAGCGAGCAGGGCCGAGGTATCGACAAAGGTCACCACGACTTCAGTTCGCCGAGATACTTGTCGTGATTCAATGCGAGGTCGGGCACGCCGGAGTTGGCGAAACCCACCGCAAGTTTGGCCCGCTGCCATTTGTCGAGCGGGGCTTTTTTTCCGGCGGGAGCGGCGAGGTGAAGGTCGACGCTTTCGCGGACGAGCGCGGCGACGGGTTTTTTTCGCCGACGTGACTCGGCGCGCAGGGTTTTGGCCTGGGCTTCGGTGAATTGGATGAGGAGGCGGACCATTGTGATATCACAGTGCGCAGCGTGATATCAGGGTCAAGGCGGGGGTGGGTGGTCAGCCGCCGCTTTTGAGCGATTGGATGAAGGTGTCGGACTCGCGGATCGAGACTTCCATGTCGGCGATCAGGCGGGAGATGTCGGCTTCGAGCGTGCGGGTCGTGGTGTCGAGCGAGGCGATGGCGCGGGCGTTGAGGTTGTGTTTCAAAAATAAAACCTGATCGCGGAAGGTCGCGAGCACGGGCTCCATGCGATCGGCGGCGCGGCGCATGAGGCGCAAGAGGTCGTCGTAGCGGCGGCGCGTCGCATCCAGTTGCCGCTGGCTTTCGGCGCGGAGCGACGCGTCGGAATAGTGGCGGAGCTCCTGTTTCCATTCGTGGAAGAGCGCGTCGGCGACGTCGTCCACGGCGGCGATGCGGCTGCGGACTTCCTTGGCGCGGTCCTCGCTGCGGGTGCACTCGCGGTTGAGTTCGTCGTATTTCCGCTGCAAATCGCCGCCGCCGGTTTGGGTGACGGCGAGGAAGTGTTCGAGCGCGCTGGCGAACTGGGCTTTGGCGGTGGTCTGGGATTTTTGGGCGTCGGCGACGCGATCGACGAGGATCTCGCGCTTGGCGAAGCCGATTTTTTCCATCGCGTGGTAGTAGATCGACGAGCAGCCGGCGCCCAAGAGGGCGCACACGAGGAGGGTTGGGGCGAAAACGCGTTTCAGCACTCGCTGACTGACCGCGGTTTCCCGCGGGAGTGCCCAGCGGCAGGACGGCGTGATGCGGAAGAGCCCCGACCAACGCGGAACGACGGGCCGGACCGGCCGAGGGCGGCTGGGGGCGGCTGGGGGAAATCAGAGCCAGCGCGCGTGGAAATCACGGCGGTCGACGGGCCACGTGCGCCAGCGGGGGAGGGCGGGTGTCGCGGCAGGGAGGGACACGCGCGCGGCTTCGGCGAGATTGTGGCAGACGATGCGGAGGTCGGCTTCGCACCAGAAGTCGGAGGTGGTGGCGGGATCGGGCGCGTGGCGCGCGGCGAGGAGTGCGGCGCGGGAGAGGACGAGGCCGCTCATCGGCGGGAGCGTGCAACCGAGGGTGACGAGGACGCCTTGGAGGCGGGAGAGGACGCCTTTGCCGCCGGTGCTGTGCTCGCTGACGACGACGGCGGCGGGTTTGCCGAGCCAGAGCGCGGTGCCTTCGTGGGGCGTGGCGTCTTCGAGAAATGTTTGGAGGACGCTGCTCCAAGCGTCCCAGTGCGTGCCAGTGCCGAAGAGGACGCCGTCGGCGCGGGTGAGGGCGGTGCGAAGTTGCGGGTGGAGAGAGGCAGGAAGCTGAGAGCTGAGCGTTGAGAGCTGAGAGCCAGCAACGGAAGGTCGCGCCGGGAGCGCGGCGAGGGTGAGGCTTTCGACGGTGGCGCGGCGGGCGAGGAGGCGGCGGGCGCGGGCGAGGAGGACGGCGGTGTTACCCGCGTCGCCGGCGAGGGCGGCGTTGAGGAGGAGCAGGCGGGGGCGGCGGGCAGGCATACGGGGTGGCGTGGGGCTGCTCACGCTACGACCGGGGGCCCGGACGGGCGCAGGGCGCGGAGGAGGGCGAGGATGGCGGCCGGCAGACGATCGATGGCGGGGTCCGAAGCGTCGGGCGGTTCCCCGCCCTGGAAGAAGGCGTCGTGCTCGGGGGCGTCGGGGTCGGCCCAGGCGCGGACCACCCGCCAATGGGGCGCCAGATCGGCGCGGGTGAGCGCATCGCCCCAGGCGTCGGGCCACTCGCGGGTCGCGCGCATGAAACCGCCGGCCCAAGCGATGAACGCCGCCACGAGATTTTCCGCCCTGGTCGCGTCGTCGACGTCCTCGAAATCGTCCCCGTAGATGTCGAGCGGGTCGGCCCCGGCATCGTCCTGCGGGGCCGTGGCGCAGGCGGCGATGAGATCGGCGATGTAGTTCCAATAGACGGCGAGATCGTCCGCAAAAACTTTGGCTTCGTCGGCGTCGCGCCACGTGCGGCCGTCAGGGCCGAAGAGGCGGGCGAGCAGCTGGGTCGGCGGAACGGGCGTGGGACAGATCTGGAGGGCGGCGACCAGCCCGGCGAACTCGTAGAAATCGGGAGCGGCCTCGGCTGCGAGTTCGGCGAAGAACGCGCGCAATGCGTCGCGCGCCTCGTCCAACTCGGCGTCGGCGTCCCCGGCGAGTTCGCAGCCGAAGCCGTCGGCGCCGCAACGCGCTTCGAGCATGGCGAGGACGCGTTGGGTGCGTTCGGGGGTGTCGTGGGGGCCCTCGACGTAGAAGGGTTGGCCGTCGCGGCCGAAGGTGAAGGTTTCGGGGCAGTCGGCGGCGTCGAGGCCGCCGAGGGCGCGGCGGGCTTTGCGGTAGTCGCGGTGCGGGGCGAAGCCGAGGCGCTCGGCGTAGGCGATGGCGCCGTCGAGGAGTTTTTTGGCGCAGGCGGGATGGAGGCGTTCGCGGTCGGCTTCGGGGATGCGCTCGGTGATGAGTGCCCGGAACTCGGCCTCGGTGGCGTCGTCGTGGAGAAAGGCGTCTTTGATGCCGAGGCACCAGAGGTCGACGAGGAAGAACGCGATGTCGGTGCGGCCGTCGTCGCGGAGGCGGGCGACGAGAAGCTGGGCGAGGCCGGTGGTGCGCCAGGATTTTTCGATGAAGGCTTCGGAGCGGGTCATGGGAGGGAGGAGGGGCTGAGGCTATGCGGATAGGGCCGTGCCCTCGTTGAGGATTTCGAGGTAGGCTTGGTAGGCGAAGATGCGGCCGCGGGCGGCGCCGGTTTTTTCCTCGACGAGGCCGAGATCGACGAGGCGGCCGAACGCGGCGCTGAGAGTGGAGAAAGCGGGTTCGTTGCCCAGCAGGTCGCGGGCGCGATTGACCGAGAGCATGGGGTTGCGCTGGAGCAGGTCGTGGACGCGCGCGACCGTCGGCGCGGCGGCACCGAGATTGGCGATGCGACGCTGGTCGTCTTGGAACAAGCGAAGGACGCGCGTGGTTGCACCGGAGGTTTGCTCGGCGGTGGCGATCACGCCTTCGAAGAAAAAGACGAGCCAGTCCTCCCAGACACCGTCGATGCGGACGCGCTGAAGGAGTTCATAGTAGGTGGAGCGGTGCTGTTTGAGGTGGAGAGATAGATACAGCATCGGTTGGCTGAGCACGCGGTCGTGGCAAAGCAGGAGGGTAATGAGAAGGCGCCCAATGCGGCCGTTGCCGTCGAGGAACGGGTGGATGGTTTCGAATTGGAGATGGGCGAGTGCGGCCTTCACCAACGGCGGTGTGGCCACCGGGTCGTCGTGGAGGAATTTCTCCAGTGCGCCCATACAGGCGACCACTTCGTCGGGCGGTGGCGGGACGTAGCGGGCGTTGCCGGGGCGGGTGCCGCCGATCCAGTTTTGCGAGGTGCGGAATGCGCCGGGTTGTTTTTCGCTGCCGCGGCCGCGACGGAGCAGCACGCCGTGGATTTCTCGGATAAGGCGCAGCGAAAGAGGGAAACCGCGTTGCATCCGTTTGAGTCCGTGTTCGAGGGCGGCGACGTAGTTCGAGACTTCGATCACATCAGCGCTGGGCACTCCCGGCGTGTCGGTGTTTTCGAAAAGGAGGAGGTCGGAGAGGGAGGATTGCGTGCCCTCGATTTGCGACGAAAGCACGGCTTCCTTGCGGATGTAGGTGTAGAGAAATTGGCTGACGTCGGGCAGCAGGCTGGTGAGCCCGTCGAGGCGGCCGACGGCGAGCATCGCCTGTTGTGAGAGGCCTTGGAGTTGGGCGTTCCACTCGATGGCGGGGGCGGGCGGCAGCGGGTCGGGGATGAAAGCCCGGACTTTTTCGCCGCCGACTTTGGTGACGGAATAGTGTCCGGTGAGGCCACGCACAGTGCGCGCGACCATGACGAGGGCTCGAAACAAGGCGAGCCTCTATTTTGATTATTGGTTTAGAGTCAAAATAGCGGGTTGGGCTATTTCGACCGGTGAAAATAACGGGATGGGCCCGCCGGGGGCCACTCGCTGGCGCTCGCAGCACCGGGAGGAGCCCGGGACGAGGGCGCGCGCTCAGGGAGGCGGGAGTTTGCCGCGGAGGGCGTCGAAGCGAGGGAGATGCGACGGGAGGTCGACGAGGAGCGGGAGGAGGTCGTCGCTCAGGATGGCGCGCGAGATCGCAGGATCTGCGGTGAGGCGTTCCTCCGCGAGTTCGAGGAAGAGGACGAGCATGGGTTCGACGAAGGAATGCAAATCGTCGGTGGTCTGTTCGCGCCAAAAGTGGGCGAGCGTGGCGGTGTGATCGGCGGGGCTGAGATGGCTGCTGTAGAGATGGGTATTGGTATCGTTGGCGAGTTTGGCGGTGAGGGATTTGCGGCGTTGGGCGGCAAGGTGAGCGGGGTCGAGGTCCGCGAAGGCGCCGAAATGCACATAGAAAAAACCGGGGAGCGTGAGCACAGTATAGTCGGTGCCATCGCGGCGGTGGTAGCCGCGCCAGTGGCGTTCGGTGGCCGACGGCTCGGTGGTGCGAAAGCGAGCGAGATCGGCGCGGCAGTCGGTGCAGAGCGTGGTGTTTTCGCTCGACGGGCGGAAGGTGAAGAAGCGGCGGACGTTGAAAGCGACGGTCTCCCGCATGAGGCAGCCTTCGCGGATGCAGTGGCCGCGGGCGGAGTGCTCCGGGTTCCGG
>CAJAYO010000239.1 GCA_903948415.1 uncultured Opitutia bacterium
CGCCGGCGGCGGGATCCGGGAGCGGCGCTTCGTCCAGCAGCACGAGAAACTCCGGTGCCGCCGGGGGGCGAGCCGGTTCGCGGGCCACCGGCTGGATGGTGAGGGTGACGTTCGTCACGTGCCCGTGGATTTCGACCCGCAGGCCCGTTCGGCGCACGGTTTCGCCGGCACGGGCCGCTTGGCGCAGGGACCGCGTCAGCTCGGCGCGCAGGCCGGTGCGCGCCATCTTGAGGATGTTTTGGGTGCCCGCCTCCCCCGGGGCGGGCTCGAGATACAGCCCGGCGCGACCGTGGAGGTAGAGGATGTCCCCGGTCGCGGTGACGAGGGCCGCGGCGGGAAAGGCCAACCGCAAGAGGGCCTGTTCGGTGCGTTCGCGCAGGGAGGTGGGGCCGGGCGGTTTGGTGCCCGCGGGCCGCAGCGGCGCCGGCGCGGGGGCGGGGGCGGACGGCGGGGCTGAGGTGGGGGCTGGAGTCGGGTGCAGCAGGGGAAGATCGGTCTTGCGGCGATAGACTTTGGCGGTGCGGTCCAGCACGGCGAAAAACTCCCCGAACTCGCTGGCGGTTTCCGAGGTGCCGAGGAAAAGCAGGCCGCCGGGCTTCAAGGCATAATGGAACACGGGCAAGAGTTTGCGCTGCAACGCGGCGCCCATGTAGATGAGGACGTTGCGGCAACTGATCAGGTCGAGTTTGGAGAAAGGCGGGTCCCGCACCACGTCCTGCTCGGAAAAGATCAGCAGGTCGCGGATGGCCTTGGAAATTTGATAACCGCCCGCCTCGGCGGTGAAGAATCGCGCCAACCGGTCCGGCGTCAGATCCGCGGCAATACTCGCCGGATAATATCCCTGGCGGGCGGTGGCAATCGCCCGACCGTCGATGTCGGTGGCGAAGATTTTCACCGGGCAGACGACCCGCAGCGCCTCCATGCGCTCCGTCAGGAGGATGGCGATGGAATAGGCCTCCTCGCCGGTGGAGCAGGCCGGCACCCAAATCCGCAGCGGGGCGCCGTCCGGTTCGGCGCTCACCATTGCGGGGATGACCCGATCTTCCAGGACCTTGAAGGCGTCCGCGTCGCGGAAGAATTTGGTCACGCCGATCAAAAAGTCATGGAAGAGCGCGCCGGCTTCGGCCGTCGTCTTTTGCAGAAACTTGACGTAGTCGTCCAGCGATTCGATCTGGTGGAGGGCCATGCGGCGGGCGATGCGCCGCAGGATCGTGCTCGGTTTGTAGAGCGAGAAATCATGACCGGTCCGGGCCCGCACGAGGATCATGATTTTCTGCAGGGCGCTGTCACCGTGGGGCAAGGGGGTGGCGAGGGCCTCGGGGAGGCGGTGCTGGACATGGCGGCAGAAGGCGAGGAGCCGTGCGCCCATCTCGTCCGGGGGCAGCTCAAAATCGACCAAACCGGTGGCGAGCGCGCTCCGCGGCATGCCGTCGAACTCGGCCGAGGCCGGGCTCTGGGCCAAGACCAGGCCGCCGGCCCTCCTGATCGCGCGCACGCCCTCGGCCCCGTCGCTGCCGGTGCCCGAGAGCACGATGCCGATGGCGCGGTCGCGCTGGTCCTGGGCGAGGGAGCAAAAAAAGAAGTCAATCGGCAGCGGCCGGCCATGGGGCTCGGGCCGGGGCAGCAAGTGCAGCGTGCCGTTCAAGCAGGCGAGGTCTTGGTTGGGCGGGATCACGTAGACGCAATTGGCCTGAACGACCAGGCCATCCGCGATCTCGGTGACCGGCATGCGGGTGGTGCGGCGGATGAGTTCGGTGAGGATGCTCTTGTGGTCCGGGGCCAAGTGCTGGACGAGCACGAAGGCCATGCCGGGATCCGCGAGCGTCGCCAGTCCGGAAAAAAAAGCCTGGAACGCGGCCAGCCCGCCGGCCGAGGCGCCGAGGCCGACGATGGGAAACGCGGAGGGGGGGGGCGGGAACCGGGGCGGCGATCATGGGCCCCTCCTGGGTGCGTGCTGCGCGCGGTTGGCCCGCATCGTGTCCGGCTGCCGGTGGCCGGCTTCGGGAGGGTGCGCCGCGGGGGGTTCAGCCGCAGCGGCGAGGGAGGGGCAGTAGACGTGGGCCGTTTCGAGTTTCAAGAGGAGGGTGGCGGGGCAAATTGGTTGCGGCTGCTTCGGCGGAGGCGATCAATCGACCGTTCGAGCGCGGAAGCAACGAAAAGAATGCCGCGCCCTCACGGCGACCCCGGGGCAGACGGTCGGGGTCCGCGCCCGCGCCGCGGTGGGCGGCGGCGGCGGGACGCGCGACGTTGGCCGCGCGGCGGCGCCGAGTCGTGGGTCGGCATGACGCTCGCCGCGCTTGCCCGCGGCGGGGCGGCTGTTGGACTCGCTCCGCGCCACGCATGAACGCCACCACCACCACACCTGCCCTCGGCTTCGGGATTATCGGCGTCGGCATGATTGCCGATTACCACGCGCAGGCCATTGCGGCGGCGACGGGGGCGAGGCTCGTCGGCATTGCCACGCGCAGCGCGGAGAACGCCCGGGTATTTGCGGCGAAGCACGGGGTGCCCTTCGCGACGACGAGTGTCGCGGAACTGGTGGCGCGGCCCGACATCGCCGTCGTGTGTATCACGACGCCGAGCGGTGCGCATCTGGAGCCGGCGCTCGCGGCGGTCCGGGCGGGCAAGCATCTCGTGGTGGAGAAACCGATCGAGATCACGACGGAGCGGGCCGACGAACTGCTGCGCGCGGCCGATGCGGCGGGGGTGAAGATCTCGCCGATTTTTCAGGCGCGGTTCGGCGAAGGTGCGCGGGCGCTGAAGGCGGCGATCGAGGCCGGGCGCTTCGGCCGGATCGTGCTCGCGAGCGCGTACGTGAAGTGGCACCGCTCGCGCGAGTATTACACGGGGTGGAAGGGCACGCTCGCGCTCGACGGCGGCGGCGCGGCGATGAACCAGGGCATCCACGGCATCGATTTGCTCCAGTGGTTTGCGGGGATGCCGGACGAGGTGTACGCGCGCAAGACCCGGCGCGTCTACGACCACATCGAGGCCGAGGACACGCTCAGCGCCACGCTCCATTATCCGAACGGCGCGCTGGGCAGCATCGAGGCGACGACGGCGGCGTGGCCGGGGTGGTCGCGGCGCATCGAGATTTGCGGGGAGCACGGGTCGGCGTGTCTCAAGGACGACCATCTCGACGAATGGAAATTCCGCGAGGCGCAGCCGCACGACGACGCGATCCGCGCGGCCGGGCCGGATCCGGCGATGGCCTCCGGGGCGGGGGCGCCGAACGCGATCAGTTACCAGGGGCATTTGCGGCAAATTCAGGATTTGGTCGATTCGCTGCGTGACAACCGGCCCGTGGCGATTGACGGTCATGAGGCGCGCAAAGCCGTGGCGCTCATCCGGGCGCTCTATGCTTCCGCCGCGTGTGGCGCGCCGGTGAAACTCTAACGTTCGTTCTCCTCCTGTTCCCCCTATGTCCTCCCCCTCTGCTGCCGCCGCCACCTCGTGGCGCCACCTGCTGACGCGTGACCACTGGTTTGTCTTCAGCGTCGCGTCGCTCGCCTGGCTGTTCGACTGCATGGATCAGCAGTTCTTCAACCTGGGGCGCGGTGCGGCGATGGAGCAGCTGCTCCCGGACAAGACCAAGGTGATCGAATACGGCTCCTACACGACGTCGATCTTCCTGCTGGGCTGGGCGGTGGGCGGCCTGGTCTTCGGGGCGCTGGGCGACCGGTATGGGCGCGCGCGGATTCTCACGGTGTCGGTGCTGCTTTATTCGGTGTTCACCGGTCTGAGCGCGCTGTCGACGGGGTTTTTCGATTTTTGCGTCTACCGGTTTCTGACGGGCCTCGGGGTGGGCGGGGTGTTCGGGCTGGCGGTGGCGCTGGTGGCCGACACGGTGCCGGACAAGGCGCGGGCCCCGGCGCTGGGGCTGCTCCAGTCGCTGTCGAGCATCGGCAATATTTCCGCCGCGCTGATCGGCATGGGCATTGCGGCCCTGGCCGCGCAAAAGCTCCTGCCGGGCGGGCTGAAAACCTGGCAGGCGATGTTCCTCGTCGGCGCGACGCCCGCGTTTCTGTGCGTGTTCATCCTCGCGAAACTCAAGGAGCCGCAGAAATGGGTGGACGCGAAGGCGGCCGGCAAGATCAGCGGGGTGAAGTTCGGTTCCTACGCGACGCTGCTCTCGCATCCGCGCTGGCGGAAGCACGCCTGGGGCGGGCTGATCCTGTGCAGCGCGGGCATCATCGGGCTGTGGGGCATCGGGAATTTCCACCCGACGATTGTCTCCTCGATCGTGACGGAGCATCTGAAGGCCTCCGGGGTGTCGCCGGAGAAGCTGGCCAGCGAAAAGGCGTTTTGGAGCTCGATGGGGCTGCTGCTGCAGAACATCGGCGCGTTTTTCGGGATGACGACGCTGGCGTGGGTGGCGCAGGTGAAGGGCCGCAAGATTGCGTTCGCCCTCGCGTTGATCCTCTCGTTCCTGTCGACCGTGCTCGTGTTCAAGGGCATGAGGCAGTTCAGCGATATTTTCTGGATGATCCCGCTGATGGGCTTCGGCCAGCTCTCGGTGTTTGCGGTTTATGCGATCTACCTGCCCGAGCTGTTTCCGACGAGCCTGCGGGCGACGGGCACGAGCTTCTGCTACAATTTTGGTCGGGTGGCCGCGGCGACGTCGCCGTTTACGGTCGGGCAGATCACGAAGAGCCTGGGCGGCAATCTCGAGGGTTTCCGCACGGCGGGCCTGTGGGTGAGCCTGGTGCTCCTGCTGGGGCTGTTGGTGTTGCCGATGCTGCCCGAAACGAAGGATCAGCCGTTGCCGGAAGAGTGAGCGGGCCCCGCGTGAACCCGCGGGCGAGCGGCGGACCCGGCCGTGGGCTGGGTCCGGACGGCGGGTGAGATGAGCCTCGTTCTCCGGCCCGGGCTCCGCTGTGGTTTGCCGCCCGTCGAGTCAGCGCCCGGCTCCAACTACCCAGAACGAGCAAGACTTTTTCCCCATGTCATCCCCCTCCGCCTTCGCCCTCCCGTGGTATCGCACGCTGTCGAGCAACCACTGGTTCGTATTCACGGTCGCCTCGCTCGCGTGGCTGTTCGACTGCCTGGACCAGCAGCTCTTCATCCTGGCGCGCGACAACGCCATCAAGGCGCTCGCGGCGCCCGGCACCGATGCGCTCGTGTTGAAGCAACTCAGCGGCTGGGCGCAGAGCATCTTCGTCGCGGGCTGGGCGTTGGGCGGCCTGATCTTCGGCTCGGTCGGAGATCGGATCGGCCGCGCCAAGACGCTTTCGCTCACCGTGCTCATTTACTCGCTGTGCACGGGGCTTTCGGCGTTCGCGCAGGACATCACGCAGTTCATGATCTACCGGGCGATCACCGGCCTCGGCGTCGGCGGGGTCTTCGGTCTCGCGGTCGCGCTGGTGGCGGATTCGCTGCCCGACCACGCGCGGCCCAAGGCGCTCGGACTGCTGCAGGCGCTCTCCGCGGTGGGCAATGTGACCGCCGGGGCGTGCGCGATGGCGCTCTCGGGCATGGACCCGATGGTCTCGTGGAAGTATCTTTTCCTCATCGGCGCCGCGCCCGCGTTTCTGTGCATTTTCATTATGATCCGCCTGAAGGAGCCCGCGAAATGGGTCGCGGCGCGTGCGGCGAGCCGCGAGGCCGGGGGCAAGGCGATGGGCAGCTACGGCAGCCTCTTCGGCGAGGCGCAGTGGCGCCGGCCGGCCATTTTGGGCATGATCTTGTGTGTGTCGGGTGTGGTGGGCCTCTGGGGGGTGGGCTTTTTCAGCGGTGCGCTCATCGGTCCGGCGATTGAGAAGGCGCTCCGGGCCCAGAACCTCTCGCCGGCGGAGATCACCGCCGGCAAGCAGTGGTGGACGGCGGCCAACCTGATTGTGCAGAACATCGGCGCGTTCTTCGGCATGATCGTGTTCTCGAAGCTCGCCGCGATTTACGGACGCAAGATCATCTTTGCCGGCGGCTTCCTCGCGGCCTTCGCAGTGACGATTTTCTTCTACAAGAATTTCCAGACCAAGGCGGATATCTGGATGACCGGGCTGATGGGTTTTTGCCAACTCGGCATCTTCGCCGGCTTTGCGATTTATCTGCCCGAGCTGTTTCCCACCCGGCTGCGCAGCACCGGGGTGAGCTTCTGCTACAACGTCGGGCGATTCATCGCGGCCACGGGCCCGATCACGCTGGGCAGCCTGCAAAAAATGCTCGGCGACAAAGCCATCGCCGCGCTGCCCGCGACCGCCGACGCCGTGGCCAAGGCCGACGCGCAGCTCACGGCCTTTCGGGACGCGGCCTGCTGGCTCGCCTGCATTTACTTCGTCGGTCTGATCGTGCTGCCCTTCCTCCCGGAGACCAAGGGTCGGCCGATGCCGGAGTAGGCGTTGAGCGAGGGGGAGCGCGGTGAGCGAGGTGGAGCGAGGGGACCGCAACGCGCTGCAGGATTCACGGCGTAGTCGCAGCGCGTTGGGTCAACGCGCTCCACCTCGGGCTGCGTGGTTGCGGCGTCACTCCGCG
>CAJAYO010000240.1 GCA_903948415.1 uncultured Opitutia bacterium
GGGCGGTGGCCCCGGAAGGCGAGAAAGGAAATGCGGGGACGGTGGCGCCGGCGTCCGGGTTTGCAGCGCGGAGGCCGGGGGCGGCCCGACCGGCGCGGGTACCGCCCCGCCCATCGCTCCGAGGCCGCCAGGAATTTAATTTTCCCGGGGGCTGAACTGCAGATGCCGGGCGAGAAACGGGAGGGCGTGTTCGACGAGGCGCTCCGGGGCGCGGTCGGTGTGGCCGCCGGCGAATACAGTGAAGGTGTGGGCGATGCCGCGGGCGGTCAGTTCCCGGTCGAGGGCGCGGACGGTGACGGGGATGTGGCGGAAAAGGTCGCTGGTGCCGACGTCGAAGCCGATCGCGCGGAGGCGGCGGATGTTCGCGAGTTGGGCGTCGAGCATGGTGAGCGGCATGGCGGCCTGCCAGCGGGCGTAGGTGGGCGGGTGGGGCACGAGGCGGCCGTCGCGAAGGACGAAGGGGTAGTCGAGGGGGAGCGGCGTCGCGGCGGGGTTGGGCGAGAGGGCGGCGGCGCAGAGGTAGAGGAGGCCGGCGTAGTTTTCGCGTATTCGCGTGGTGGCGACGTGGCGCTGGAGCTCGGCGTAGGAGGAGATGCCGGGGACGGCGACGAGGGTGGGGTTGTCCGGGCCGAACTCGGCGGCGAAACCGATGAAGGCGGGCGAGAGCGCGTAGACGGCGCCGAAAATTTCGGGGTGGAGAAAACCGAAACGGAGTGCGCCGAAGCCGCCCATGGAGAGACCGGTGACGCCGCGGCTCGCAGCGTGCGGAAGCGTGCGATAGCGGGCGTCGACCCAGGCGACGAGGTCGTGGACGAGGGCGTCTTCCCAGCGGCCCGCGATCGACGAATTCATGTAGAGCGAGCCGACGTGGGCGTTGGCGCCGTTGGCGTAGACGACGATCAGTTCGGCGTGGATTTTTCCGGCGCGGAGGGCGGAGGTGATGGCGGCGCTGAGGGGCGGGCGGCCGGGACCGGAACGTTCCCAGTCGGCGGGTTTCATGCCGAGGCCGTGGAGGAGATAGACAACGGGGAAGCGGCGGGTGGGCTCGGCGGCGTAGGCGGGCGGCAGGTAGACGAGGACGGGCTGGTCGACGGGATCGCCGAGGGGATTTTGGGCGAGGGCGGCGGCGTGAAACGTGTGGCGTTCGAGGGTGGCCTCGCGGGCCGGCGCGGCGGCGGAGGACGGTTGGGCGCGGAGGGGGCCGAGCGCAGCGAGCGCGAGGCCGAAGGCGAGGAGGGAGCGGCGGAGGGCGAAGATCACGGGGCGAAGGGCAGTGCGGAGGTTGGGCGGGTCAGGCGGCGTAGGTCTGGGCGAGGGTGGCGACGGATTTTTTGAGGCTGGCGCGGAGTTCGGCGGGGGCGAGGACTTCGGCGGCGGCGCCCCAGCTCAAAATCCATTGCTCGGCTTCGCTGAGGGCGCCGAGGCGGAGGCGGAGTTCGAGGGCACCGCCGGGGAGGTCGCGCATGTCCTGCGTCTCGTGCCACTCGCGTTCGCGGACGCGTTCGGCGACGGCGGCGGTGAAGCGGATCACGACGCGGTGGTCGCCGGTGCCGCCCATGACGCCGAGGGCGTTGGCGAAAAATTTTTCGGGGGAGAAATCGGGCGGGCGGACAAAGGTCGTCTTGGTGACGGTGACCTCGGCGATGCGGGGGAGGGCGAAGGTGCGGAGGGCGGCGCGTTCGAGATCGAAGGCGACGAGATACCAGAGGTTTTCGCGGTTGGCCAAGTGGTAGGGGCGCACGCGGCGCACGGATTTCTTCGGGTCGCCGGGTTTGCGGTAGGCGAAGGTGATTTCCTGGGAGCGGAGGACGGCGGCGCTGAGGGCGTTGAAGACGGTGAGGTCGGTTTTGCCGATGCCGATGTTTTTGAAGGAGACGGCGCGGAGTTCGTCGGTGGGGGAAAAGGAAATTTTGTCGCGGAGGCCGCCGGCGAGTTTTTCGAAGGCGACTTCGAGCTGACGGTGGAAGGGGGTGCCGCGGTATTGCTCGAGGGCGCGTTGGGCGACGAGGAGGGCGAGGAGCTCGCCCTCGGTGACGTTGACGGAGGGAAAGGCGTTGACGGGATGGGTGTAGCGGTAGGCCTGGATCTGGGCGTCGAACTCGATGGGGAGTTCGAGGCGGTCGCGCATGAAGGCGATGTCGCGGACGACGGTCTTGCGGGAAACCTCGAGGGCGCGGACGAGGTGGGAGCAGTTGATGAGGGCGCCGCGGCGGAGTTCGTCGTGGATGCGCATCATGCGTTCGAGGGGCGGGCGGGAGAGTTGGGGGCCGGTGGCGGGCATGGGGGAAGGGGAGAGCGGAGAGGGGAGGGCGGAGGGTGGAGCGCGGGGGCGGACGGGAAGGAAACGGGAAAATTTGTTTCAGGTTTTTTCAAGGTGGGCCAGCCAATGTCCCACCCTGGGGGTAAAGTAGGCGCATGATCTCGACCTGCTCTGCCCATCGTCCGTCTGTTCGCACCTCGGCCAAGGCCGTGGCGGCTGCTCCTTCGCGTCGTGGAAAAAAATGCGGCGTGCCGATCGCGCTGGCGTGGTCGCACAGCGGGATTGCGTATCGCGTGACGCCGTGGCCGGAAGTGCAGTTCGAGCGGCTCTATGGCGAGGAGTGGGTGGCGATCGCGCCGGCGGAGGAGGCGCTGGCCTCGTCGGCGCAGACGTGCGGGCCGCTGGCGTGGCGGGCGTATCTGGAGTTCGTGCCGGCGGACGTGCGCGAGTGGTTGGGCGGTTTTTCGTTCAAGCGCATGGAGGCGCTGCAGGTGGTGGCGCGGTGTCCGGAGCTGTTGCCGGCGCTCGTCGACACGCCGGCGTTGACGGCGTTTGTGGCGGCGCACGGGAGTTTGCGCGGGACGGCGGGGCCGGCGTGGGCGGAGATCAGCGCGATCTTCGAGCGGCGCGACGTCTATGGCGTGCTGGAGTGGCTGGGGTTGCCGGCGTCGCGGCAGACGCTGACGATCCTGCGGAACATTTCGGACCGGGACGTAGCGAAACGGTTCTTGGAGCCGCTGCGCTCGATGCTGTGGGAGCCGCGCTCGATCTTTGCGCTGCAACGGGCGCCGGAGATTACGGACCGGTTTTTGGCGCGGGCGTGTCATGCGCTGGCGGCGTGAGCGCCGCGGTGCGGCGGAAGGACGCATGACGAATGTCGAGTGGGTCGTGGCTCTTGGGCGGTGAGCAGGCTGAGGGGAATGGTCAGCCCGCATGAATCACACCCGAAGGCCGAAGGCAGGCGTCACGGCGGGCGAGGAGTCCGGACGCAGCGGCCACCGGGCGGACAGGGCGTTGGGCGGCGTAACCACGGTGCGGAACTCGGTGCGCTTGTGGCACAAGAACTTTTCATGAACGGGTGATGGATGCGGGTCAGACCGTGGGGACAACGGCCGGGGACGCGTGCCCGCCGCCGCAGGTGCACCGGGGCACGCTGCCTGTATCGGCCAAGGCACGGCGGGAGCGGGGGGCCGAGCAGCTGGCGAGGGAAAGGGCCGGAGCGGGAAACGGGCTCGAAAAGGGCGCGGCTAGCCGACGGCGAAGATCTCGACGGGCTCGGCGCGGCCTTTGACGGGGACGGTGCCGAGAGGGCGGAAGGTCGGAAGAGGCGAAGACGCAGAGGACGGTGAAGACGCGGGAGACCGCGGGGGCGTTGGGCGGCGGGCGGCGAGGGTGGCGGCGCTCGTGATCACGTTGGTGTGATATTCGGGCGTGCGCGTGAGCGACTGGAGGCGGCTGGCGACGTTCACGCCGTCGCCGATGACGGAGTAGTTGAGGCGGCGGTGGGAGCCGATGTTGCCGGCGATGACGCGGGCGGTGTTCACACCGATGCCGATGGCGAGGGGTGCGATGCCTTCGGCGGCGAGCTCGGTGTTGAGCTGCACGAGGGCTTTTTCCATGGCGAGGGCGGCGGCGAGGGCGCGGTCGGCGGCGTCGGCTTGGGCGACGGGGGCGCCGAAGAGGGCCATGATGGCGTCGCCGATGAATTTATCGATCACGCCGCCGTGCGCTTCGATGGCGGCGCTCATGCGGTCGAGGTAGCGGTTGAGGAGCGTGAGGAGTTCGTGCGGGGTGAGTTTTTCGCTGAGGGTGGTGAAGCCGCGGAGGTCGGCGAAGAGGATGGTGACCTCGCGTTCCTGACCGCCGAGGGCCGAGCCGTCGCGGAGGAGGGCGGCGGCGACTTCGGGGGAGACGTTTTTGTCGAGGAGATCGCGGACGCGGTCGCGTTCGGAGAGACCGACGGACATCTGGTTCATGGCCGTGGCGAGCTGACCGAGTTCGTCGGCGCGGTCGAGGGTCAGGCGGGAGGCATAGTCGCCGGCGGCGATTTTTTCGGTGTGAGCGGCGAGTTGGCGGACCGGTTCGCTGATGCTGCGGGAGAGGACGAGCGCGAGCACGGCGGCGGCGGCGAGGGCGACGAGGGAGGTGAGCAGGAGGTAGTTTTCGAGATCGCGGGCAGACCTCAGTTCGGGGGTGAGCGGGCGTTGCAGGACGAGTGCGACGGGATCCTCGCCGAGCATGGCGCGGAATTGGATGAGCGTGACGTAGCGGTCGTCGGGCAGGGGGACGATTTCGGTGGGGGGCGGAAGGGTATGGGCGAGGCGGTCGCGGTTGGCGGCGAGGACCGCGGCGAGGACGGGCGGGAGGGAGTGGTCGGGCAGGGTGGTGGCGAGGACGCGGGGGCGGTCGGGCGGATCGAGGGAGACGTAGGTGAGTTGGACGGCGGTGGTCTCGCGGATTTTCCACGCGAAGGCGCGGTCGATGGGAAAGGCGAGGCCGAACCAGCCGAAGACATTGGGGTAGGGGGCGTAGTAGGGGACCACGATGAGGACGTGAAGCTCCTGCTTTAAATAGGAGAACCCCGTGTGCTGCGGGAGGTCCTGGTCGATGGCCTCCCGGATCAGGAGGCGGAAGGGGTCGGCGTTTTCGTTCTCCATGGCCGGGTCGCTGGTGGCGAGGAGGTCGCCGTCGGCGTTGTAGAAAGTGATGACCGGGGCGTTGACGCGGGTGGAAAAGCTCTGGAGCAGGGAGGCGAGCGTGCGGTTGTTGCCGGTGCGGCGGACCTGTTTGAGGGCGTCGTCGCCGGTCATGACCTTGGCGTTGCCCGCGAGCGATTCGATGCGCTGGCCGATGGTGGAGCTGACGATGCGTGCGGTGAGTTCGAGGTTGGCGCGGGCGTGGTCGTGGGCGGTGCGTTCGTTGGCGCGGGAGACGACCAAGTAGGTGGTGGCAAGCACGGCGAAGAGCAGGCCGAGCAGAAGGGCGAGCAGGCGGAGACTGAAGCGGCGAAAGCGGAGGGCGCGGGGGATCACGGCGGGGCTGCGGCGGGATTCACCGGGCGGACGCGCTCATTTGTAGCCGCCGCCGCCGCCGTCGGGGGCGCGACGAAGGCGTTTGTCGGGCTTGAGGCTGACGGAAATGGATTGGGTGGCCGCGGTGTCGGCGGTGACGACGATGTCGCGCCGGGGGTCGCCCTTGAGCCGTGGGTGCCAGACGTCGAGGCGATAGCGGCCGGGCGGAACGTCCGCGAGCCGGGCCGTGCCGTCGGAGGGAGTTTTGAGGAAATGGGGCGTGGCGAGAATGACGACGTAGG
The DNA here is from genome assembly GCA_903948415.1 of uncultured Opitutia bacterium. Lineage (GTDB taxonomy): Bacteria > Verrucomicrobiota > Verrucomicrobiia > Opitutales > Opitutaceae > GAS368. Next base: position 5,574 of record CAJAYO010000240.1, read on the forward strand.
CGGACATCGCGTCGTGAATGTTGCAGCCGAGGGCGACGATGCCGGGTTGGTCGAAGACGAGGGTTTGCTCGGCGCCGGGGCCGTGGAGCGGGATCGCAAACGGTTTCGCGGGCGACTCGGAGTAGATCTGGTGGTGGATTTTGTCGTGGTTGGGGAAGCTGACGCGGGTGCCGACCGCCACGGCGGTGACGTACGGGGTGAATTCCTCGCCCTGTTGCGAAACGACGGCGGGCTCGGCCGGCGGCGGGACGGCCGCGGCGGCGGAATCGAGGGGCACGAGGGAAACGACGGTGTCGGCGACGGGCTGGCCCTTGTCGTCCTTGACGGTGACGACGACGGTGCCGGCGGCGAGGCGGGTGGCGGCCAGCGCGAGGACGAGCGCGAAGAGGGGGAGGAGCGGGCGCGACATGGGTTTAGAAACGGTGCAGGAGGCCGAGGGTCCAGAGGTCCTGGCGATAGTGCACGCCGATGCGGTTGACGGTGGAGGTGCGCTCGTAGCGGAGCGGGAGGGACGTGTTGCGGCCGAGGGCGGGGGCGAGTTCGAGCCACCAGAAATCCGAGCGGCCGGTGACGCGGTAGGTGACCCAGCCGGGGCCGTAGGCGTCGGTGGTTTCGTAGGCGACGGTGTTGTAATACTGAGCGATGGCGGGCGTGATCTGGCCGGCGAGGGCGCGGGCCCAGCCGGCCCGGGAGGCGTGGACGGTGAAGTCGCCGAACAGGCTGCCGCGGCCGTAGGTGAGTTGCCAGGTGGCGTTGAGGTCGTAGGTGAGCGAGCCGAGGACGCGGTGGGCGCGGACGTCGAACGGGGCGTGGGCGGCGTCGTGTTGCGACCAATCACCGGTGAGCGAAGCGCGCCACGAGTCGGTGAAGCGCTGCGAGAGGCGGAGGGCGGCGGTGGCGAGCCAGCCGGTGTCGCCGGGGATGCGGGCGTCGCGGTGCGCGAGGGCGACCTCGGTGGAGAGGACGGGCACGTAGGCGCCGAGGCCGAATTTCCAGCGGAGTTGCGTGCGGGCGCCGGCGGTGAACGCGGTGTTGCGTGGGTAGCGCGGGACGGATTCGTAGCCGGCGTCGGCTTCGGCGATCACGTTGACGCCGGTGGCGAGGGGGGTGAGGACGCTGGCGGTGAAGCGGGCCTCGTGCCGCAACGAATCGATCCCGTTGGTGGTCGAGGGGGCGCGGGCGATATTCTCCACCCACGTCGTGGAGGCCTCCAGGCGCGTGCTGACGGGCAAACGCAGGGGGGCGGCGAGCGCCGCGGTGGGCGGCAGCGAAAGCAGGGCCAGGAGTGGCCGGCGCCAAGACGGCAACCTCATGGGGTGAGCAGCGGTTGGAGCGCGCGCCAGACGGTTTCGGCCACGACGGCGTGGCCGCGGGCCGTCGGGTGGATCTGGTCGTCCTGATTCAGGGCGGGGTCGCCGCCGACGCCGGCGAGCAGGAAGGGGATGAGGGTGGCGGAGTATTTTTTCGCGAGTTCGGGATACAGGGCGGAAAATTCGCGGGTATAGTCGGCGCCGAGCATCGGTGGAATCATCATGCCCGCGACAACGAGCCGGGCGGCGGGATTTTTTTCGCGGACACGTTCCATAATCCGCTCGAGCCCGGCCCGGGAGATGCCGGGCTCGATGCCGCGGAGACCGTCGTTGCCGCCGAGTGCGAGCACGAACACGTCCACGGGCTGGCGGAGAATCCAGTCGATGCGGCGGGCGCCGCCGGAGGTGGTCTCGCCGCTCAGGCCGGCGTTGACGACCCGCCACGGGAGGCCGGCCGCCGCGATTTTCTCCTGAACGAGGGCCGGGTAGGCCTGGGTGGCGGGATCTTCGAGCCCGTAGCCGGCGGTCAGGCTGTCGCCGAAGAAAACCAGGGTGCGCGGGTCGGCGGCCGAAAGAAGGGCGGTGAGCACGCAAAAGCCGACTGCGCCGAAAAGGCGGAAGGGATTGAGGCGGGAACGCGGAGTCATGCTGGCTTTTGTGTCGTTCGTGTCTTTCGTGGGCGGCTCCCATGATGAGTGATCAATCCATGCTTAAAGTCGAGCGGCTCACCAAAACTTACCGCACGGCGGCCGGGGGCGATCTCACGGTGTTGCGCGAGGTGAGTTTCGATATCCGCGCCGGCGCGAGCGTGGCGATCGTCGGCCCGAGTGGGAGCGGCAAGACCACGCTGCTCGGGTTGTGCGCGGGGCTCGACCGGCCCAGCAGCGGGACCGTGGGGATCGCGGGCGAGAGCATCGGCGAGATGAACGAGGACGCGCGGGCGTTGGTGCGCAACGCGCATGTGGGCTTCGTGTTTCAGAATTTCCAGCTGATCCCGACGCTGACGGCGTTGGAAAATGTGCTCGTGCCGGTGGAACTGGCGGGGGATTCCACGCGCGAACCCGAGGCGCGGGAGCTGTTGGGGCGGGTGGGGCTCGGGGCGCGCTGCGACCACTATCCGGTGCAGCTGTCGGGCGGCGAGCAGCAGCGGGTGGCGTTGGCGCGGGCGTTCATGAACCGGCCGAAGATTCTGTTTTGCGACGAGCCGACCGGGAATCTCGACGGCGACACGGCGGCGGCGATGGTGGAGCTGATCTTCGGGCTCAACCGCGAGAAAGGCACGACGTTGGTGCTGGTGACGCACGATCTGGAATTGGCGAAGAAATGCGGGCGGATCATCCGGCTGAAGAGCGGGGCGGTGGTGAGCGACGAAATGGCGTGAGGGCGGGAAAACGGAGCTGGGCCCACGGAACACACGGATGACACGGAAAAATGAACCGGAGAAAAACAGGGAAGTGCAGCCGGGGTGGATTTGCGACGAAACCAACAACGAACGAAAGGATGACAACCATGAGCAAGCTGATGCTGGAAAAGGAAACCTACGAAATTCTCGGCGCATGTTTTGAGGTCTATAGAGACAAAGGCTGCGGATTTCTGGAGGGTGTCTATCAGGAGTGTCTGGAGATTGAGTTCGAACTCCGGGGGCTGGCGGCGAGACCGCTGGTGCCGCTGGCGCTGACCTACAAGGGGCGGCCGTTGAAAAAGAAATACGAGGCGGATTTTATTTGTTTCGATAGCGTGTTGGTGGAGTTGAAGGCCGTTTCGAAGCTTACCGATGAGCATCGCGCCCAGGTGCAAAATTACCTTAACGCGACGGGGCTGCGAGTCGGTCTGTTGGTGAACTTCGGGCACTTCCCGAAGGTTGAACACGAGCGGTTCGCGCTCTGATTTTTCCGTGTATTCCGTGTGTTCCGTGGGCACCTCCTTCGCATGAATTTCATCCTCAAAATGGCCTGGCGGGATTCGCGGGCTTCGCGGCGGCGGCTCGCGCTGTTTTCCCTGTCGATCGTCCTTGGGATCGCCGCGCTCGCGGGCATCGGGTCGATGGGCGAGAACCTGCGGCGCACGGTCGAGCTGCAGACGAAATCCCTCCTCGGCTCCGATCTCGCGGTCACGGCGCGCAAGCCGTTTGACGAGGAGGCCATGACGTATTTTCGCGGCGTCGGCGGCGAGGTGGCGACCGAGGTGGCGTTTGCCACCCAGCTCAATTTCACGAAAGGCGCCGGCGAGCGGAAGCTGGTCCAGCTCGTCGCGATGGCGGGCGGGTTTCCGTTCTACGGCGAGCTGGTCACGACGCCCGCGGGCGCGCTGGCGCAGTTGGCCGACGGCCAATCGGCCCTGCTAGAGGAAACGCTCCTCGTGCAGTTCGGCGTGCAGGTGGGGGACGAAGTGCGGCTCGGCGCGGGTACCTTCAAGGTGGCGGGCGCGTTGAAAAAGATTCCGGGCGACGCGGCGGTGATCGCGCTGTTTTCGCCGCGGGTGTTCATCTCCCCGGCGGCGATGGAGGCGACCGGCCTGCTGAAAAAAGACGGCTTCGCGCGGCACCGCGTGCACCTGAAGTTGCGGCCGGGCGTGGACGGCGACGCCCTCGCCAGGACAATGAAGGAGCGATTCCAGGGGGCGCGCTTCCAGTTCGACACCGTCGAGGAGCGCAAGCGGCAGCTCGGGACGACGCTCAAGGACATTTATTCGTTCCTGAGTCTGGTGGGATTTGTCGCGCTGTTTCTCGGTGCGGTGGGCGTGGCGAGCGCGGTGCATGTTTACATCAAGCAGAAGGTCGCGACTGTCGCGGTGCTGCGTTGCCTCGGCGCGAGCGGGCGCACGGGATTCGCGATCTATCTCGTGCAAGGCATCGGGCTCGGCGTGGTCGGCTCGGTGGTCGGGGCGGCGCTGGGCGTGGCCGTGCAATTTGTGCTGCCGGTGGTGATGAAGGATTTTCTGCCGTTCGAGGTGGAACTGTTCATCGCGTGGGCCTCGCTCGCGAAGGGCGCGGCGGCGGGCCTCGTGATCTGCGTGCTGTTTACGCTGCTGCCGTTGCTCACGGTGCGGCGCGTGTCGCCGCTCGTGGCGTTGCGCTCGGCGCTGGGCGAGACCGCGCGGATGGACCCGCTGACGCCGGTGGTTTACGTCGCGATCACGGCGGCGGTGCTGGGGTTCGCGATTTTGCAGACGGGGCATTGGCAGACGGGCCTGGGCTTCACGGGGATGATGGCGCTGGGTTTCGGTCTCCTCGGCGGCCTGGCGAAACTCGTGGCGTGGGCGGCGAAGAAATTCGTGCCGCGCAAGCCGCTCACCTACGTCGTGCGGCAGGGGCTGGCGAATCTCCATCGGCCGAACAACCGCACCGTGCTGCTGCTGTTGTCGCTCGGACTCGGGACTTTCCTGATGATCAACCTCGTGCTCGTGCGGGCGACGATCCTCGACAAGATCCTGGGGGTGGGCGCGGGGGCGCGGCCGAACCTGATGTTCTTCGACGTGCAGGACGACCAGTTTCCCCAGCTGGAGAAAATTCTGAAAGACAACGGCACGCCGATCAGTGTCTCGGCGCCGATCGTGACGATGAAGATCGCGTCGATCCGAGCGCAACCCGTCGCGGAGCTGTTGCAGGATGAAACGAAAGTGCTGACGCGGGCGGGGGCCGCCAAGGAGGCGAAGGGCGGCAAAGGCGGCGGGTTGGCGGCGCGGTTTGGGGGCGGAGCGAATGCCAGCCAGCAAGCGCGCGACAGCGGACGCATTCCGTCATGGACGCTTACGCGGGAGTATCGGTCGAGCTACCGCGGGACGCTCGATGAGACGGAAAAAATTTCGGCGGGCGAATGGATCGGCCGGGCGAAAGCGGGCGAGCCGCGCGTACCGATTTCGGTGGAAGAGGGATTGGCGAAGGACCTGCAGCTCGCGCTGGGCGACGAGATCGTGTTCGACGTGCAAGGCGTGCCGATGCGGACCTACGTCGCGAGTTTCCGCACGGTGGAGTGGCAGCGGATGCAGCCGAATTTCTTCGTGTTGTTTCCGGAAGGCGTGCTGGAACCGGCCCCGAAAACGTTCGCGGCGGCGGTGCGGGTCGCCACGCCGGCCGACGCCGCGCGCGCGCAGGCGGCGGTGGCGCGCGAGCTGCCGGGCATCTCCGCGATCGATCTCGCGCTGATCCTCCAGACCTTCGACAGCATTTTCGCCAAGGTGGCGTTTGTGATCACGTTCATGGCGGGCTTCACGGTGGTGACGGGCATTGTGGTGCTCGTGGGGGCGATTCTGACCGGGCGGTTTCAACGCATCAAAGAGACCGTGTTGCTCCGCACGCTGGGGGCGACGCGACGCCAGTTGACGCAAATCCAGCTGGTGGAATACGCCGTGCTCGGCGTGCTGGCGACCGTGACGGGCGGCGTGCTGGCGATCGCGGGCAACGCGTTGCTCGCGCACTATGTTTTCAAGACGAGTGTGTCCCTGCCGGTGCCGGCCCTGCTCGCGTCGATGGCGGCGGCGGTGGCGGTCACGGTGATCACGGGCTTGCTTGCCAACCGGGGTGTCGCCGACCATCCCCCTCTCGAAGTCCTTCGAAACGAAACATGAACCGCCGCGTTGTCACCTTCCACTACACGTTGCGCGACCCTGAGGGTCGCGTGCTCGATTCCTCGGCGGGCAATCCGCCGGTGTCCTATTTGGAGGGTGCCGGACAGATCATCGACGGGCTCGACCAGCGACTGCGCACCGTCGCGGCCGGGGCGAAAACCCGCGTGCAGGTGCCCGCCGCCGAAGCCTACGGGGAACGCGATCCGGAGCAGGTGCAACGGGTGAAACGCGTCCTGCTGCCGGTCGACGGCGAGGTGCAGATCGGCGAGACGTTTCGCACGGGCGAAGATCGGCAGGCCCCGGTCGTGACGGTGGTCGGCATCGAGGGCGACGAAGTGTTGCTCGACGGCAATCATCCGCTCGCTGGCGTGGCGCTCACGTTTGACGTCGAAGTCGTCGGCGCCCGTGAGGCCACGGCGGAGGAGCTGAGCCACGGTCACGCTCACGGCGACGGTGCGGGCGGTGGCGGCTGCGGCGAAGGCTGCGGCTGTCACTGAGTTTTTCCGCGGGGCAGCTTGGGCGGGGGCGGCGAGCGCAGCGAGGTCCCTTCGTTCCACCGGCCGACGACCAGTTCGATTTTCGGAAACTCCGGCGCGGCGAGATCGCGCAGGAGCAGGCGGCTGAGCAACAGATCCACGGCGGCGGCGCCGATGTGTTCCGGGCTTTGGCGGATGCCGGCGTAGCGCGCGGGGGCCGGGTTTTTGTCCAGCAGCGCGAGTCCGAGGTCGCGCGGCACGCGGACCCGGTGGCGGACGAGGTAGCGCTCGATTTCCGCGAGGTAGGCCTCGTATTGGTGGAGGACGATGACGTCGGGCCGGTGGGTGGTGAACCACGCGTGAAACTCCGCTTCGTTCCAGGTCTCCGCGCGCAGGATCGCCACGGTGGGCGTCGTGCCCGCGCGCTCTTGTTCGCCGAGGAATGTCGCCGAGTAGAGATGGTCGGTGCGGCGGTCCCCCGAGCGGAGAATGGCCAATCCGGGCCGGCGATACCCGCGCCGGGCGATCTCCGCAAAAACGGTCCGCGCGTCGGCGGCAAAATGACTGACCACGCGATGCATCCGGCCGGGGATGCTGGCGCCTTGCGTCACCACCGCGAAGCGTTGGAGCGCGGGAGGGAAACCCTCGTCGGGGTCGAGACTGCCCAGGCAAAAGAGCCCGTGAATGCCGCGGGCCTCGAGGATGGCCGCGAGGCGGCGCGGCGTCATGCGCGGCGCCTTGAGCCAGAAGTTTTCCAGCTTGTAGCCGCGCAACGCGGCCCGGGCGCGGGCGCCCTCGAGCAGGGGTTCGAGGTGCCCGTAGGTCGGGTTTTGCCGCCACGGCTCCTCCTCCGGGAAGAGGGAGATCGCGCCGAGGGTCGCGTGGTAGCGGGGTTGGGCGGACCGCCGCACCTCGCTCATCACCTCGGCGAGTTTGGCGTTGGGCACGTGGCCCTCGGCCCGGGCCGCATGCCGCACCTTGGCGCGCAGCCCGGGCGAGATGCGCGGACTGTCCTTGAGCGCCAGGGAAACGGCGGTGGCGGAGATGCCCAGTTGGCGGGCGAGGGAGCGGACGCTCATGCGGGGTTGACGTAAACTAAAGGGCGGTTTGCGAGGGCCCGGCAATCGCCAAACCTGTGGGCGGTGTGCAGCCTGCCCCGGTTGCGCCGCCTCCCCCACCGCCGCCCTGAATTCGCCCTGACTTCACCATGTCAAATTACCTCTGGAAAACCGCCTGCTTCATTCTGCGGACCGCGGCCTGCGCCGCCGGCTCGCTTCTTTGTGTTTCGCTGAGCGCCCAATCGGCGCCGAAACCTGCCGCGGCGGGCGCCCCCAATGCCGGCGAAGAGACGGTCGTCCTCACGCCCTTCGAGGTCGCGACGAACCAGGATACGGGCTACGCGGGCCAGGACACCCTGTCGGGTTCGCGCCTGCGCACGAACCTCCGGGATGTGGCGGCGGCGATCAGCCCGATGACCGGGGAATTCCTGCGCGATATCGCGGCCACCAACATCGAGAGCGCCATCGAATACGGCGTGGGCACCCGGATGGACACCGACGATGCCCGCACCGCCGGACCGGTCGGCGACGGCTACAATGACAGCATCCGCGGCATCCGCATCCGGGGCCTGCCGGGCGGCGGGCGCAGTATCAATTTCTTCGGCGCACCGGGCGAGGTGGACATGTATATGATCGAGGGGCTGGAGGTGTCCCGCGGGCCCAACTCCATCCTCTACGGTTTCGGTTCGCCCGCCGGCCGCATCAACATCGCGAGCAAGCAGGCGCAGACGAACAAGACGACCTACAGTCTTTCGAACCGGCTCGATTCGTGGGGTGGCGAGCGTTGGATCGCCGACGCCAATTTCTCGCTGATCAAAAACAAGCTGGGGGTGCGGGCCGCGGTGTTGAAGGGCCGCGAGGAGTCCTGGCGCCGGGCGGGCCACAACGATCAGGATCGCCTGTATCTCACGGGCAAGTGGCAGATCGATCGCAAGACCACGCTCAAGGCCGACTTCGAGCGCGGCCTCGCGCAGCGCTTCGTGCCTCGGCCGTTTTTCGGCCTCGACATGACGTCCACGTGGAATGCGAGCGGGCAGCCGATTTTCAACAACTTCAATCCTGCGCTCGCGGCGGGCGCGGTCGGCACGCCGGGCAACGCGTTTCGCGACACGGGCGCCACCCAGGTCAACGGCGTGACCGAGATCACCACCAACAACTGGGTCGCGGTTTCGAGCAGCTTCGCGAACGCGCAGGATTTTCGAAACTTCACCCGGTCCGAGGCGCCGGCCGGCGGCGTGCAAGGGCTCGATTTCGCCCGCGGGTTGAGCAATCCGGAGGCGGCGCTCGAGGCCAATTGGTCGCGCGGGAGTTTCACCACGAACTTCGGGTCGGTGATTTTGCAGCGCGAACTCTTGAAGGATCTGAACGTCGAGGTCGGCCTGAACCGGCAGACCAGCCAGACCGACACCCACAATCTCGCCACGTGGAATTGGTTTGGCGTCACGGCCGACCCCAACCGCTACCTGCCGAACGGGCAGCTGAAGCCGGCCGCGAACCAGTATTACATCGATGTTTCACCCGATCATCGTCTCTCCAGTTCGCAGGTCACGCAGGCCCGCATGGCGCTCTCGTATGAGAAAAAGCTGCACGAGCTCGCGACGCTGCGGATGGCGGGGCTCGGGGAGTTGGCCTACACCAAATCGCGCAGCCAGATCCTCCAGCAATACTGGATGAAGGGCACGTCGCTCACGAGTGGCGGGGCGTTCAATGCGACACCCGAGAATGCGTCCAATCAGGCGTTCCAGCGCTTCTACCTCAAAGACCTCAGCGTGCTCAACGATCCGAATTTCCGGATTCCGGCGCCGATCGATTTGTCCGGCGCGACGAAGTTCCAGGATCCCGCCACGGGCGTGGTGCGGGACATCTATATGCAGGAGTTCAACCGGGCGCAGGGGAACATCGGTTTCGTCGACCGTGACACCGGCGCTTACATGGGCGTGGTGCAGGCGTTTCTCTTGAAGAACCGGCTCGTGGGTACCTACGGCTATCGCAAGGACCGCTTGAAGAGTTGGAACGGCCTCGCCTATCGCAATCCGGAGTCCGAAGCGATTGCGCTCAACAGCGGTGTCTGGTTGCCCGCCGATCCCCGGACCTCGAAGCCGAGCGCCTTCTCGGGCCAAACCCAGACGCTGGGCGGAGTGTTGCACGTCACCTCATGGCTGTCGGGGTTCTACAACACGTCGAACAGCCTCA
>CAJAYO010000241.1 GCA_903948415.1 uncultured Opitutia bacterium
AAGGTGAAATTCGGCGAGCCGATCGCGCTCTTCAACGGCAAGGATCTCGCCGGTTGGAAACCGAAGGAGGACAAAGTCGAGAGCGCGTGGAAGGTCGAAGGCGGCGTGTTGTCGAACCTCGTGCCGAAGCACGCACCGGGCACACCCGCGAAGCGCACCGCCAATCTCCGCACGGAAAAGGAATTCGAGGACTTCAATCTCAAGCTCGAGGTCAACGTCCCCGCCGGGAGCAACAGCGGCGTCTATTTGCGCGGCATCTACGAGATCCAGGTGTTCGACTCTTTCGGCAAGCCGCTCGATTCGCACAACATGGGCGCGCTCTACAGCCGCATCACGCCGAGCGTGGCGGCCGAAAAACCCGCGGGCGAGTGGCAGACGCTCGATCTGACCCTCGTCGACCGGCACGTGACGGTCGTGCTCAATGGCAAAACCATCATCGACAATCAGCCGGCGGCCGGCTGCACCGGCGGTGCGATGTGGTCCGATCAGCTTCGGCCGGGCCCGCTTTATCTGCAGGGTGACCACGGCACGGTGTCGTATCGGAATCTCGTCCTCCGGCCGGTGGTCAAATGAACCGCGCCCAACCCAGCCCCCTGCTGACGCGGCGCCGCTTCATCGGCCAAGCGGCCCTGGGCACCGCGGCGGTCGCCCTGGCGCCGCCCGGACGCACGGCCGAATTGCCGCCGCCGAAGCTCGGCATCGCGATCCTCGGTCTCGGCGGCTACGCGTCGGGCCAGCTCGCGCCGGCACTCAAGCTCACGCAGAACGTGCAGATCACGGGTGTGATCACCGGCACGCCGGAAAAGGGCCGCAACTGGTCGCAGGTCTTCGGGTTTCCCGAGAAGGCGATTTACTCCTACGACACGATGGCCCGTATCGCGGACAACCCGACGATCGATCTCGTCTATGTCGTCACACCGAACGCCCTGCACCGCGACCACGTGATCGCGGCGGCGAAGGCGGGGAAGCACGTCATCACGGAAAAACCGATGGGGATCTCCGTGGCGGAGTGCGACGCGATGATCGCGGCGTGCCGGGCGGCCAAGGTGAAACTCTCGGTGGGTTACCGGCTGCATTTCGATCCGTATTTCGCGGAGGTCGCGCGGCTCGCGAAGGACCCGGCGATCGGGCCGTACAAAAAGATGAGCGGCGGGTTCGGTTTTACGCTCACGCAGCCCCAGTGGCGGGCGGAAAAGAAACTCGCGGGCGGCGGGCCGCTGATGGATCTCGGGATTTACTCGATCCAGGCGGCGGGCATCGCGACGGGCGAGGCCGTGCCGGTGGCGATTGTGGCCAAGGAGCAACCGAAGAAGCGCCCGGAGTTCTTCAAGGACGTCGAGGAAACGATCGAGTGGGCGATGGAGTATGCGGACGGGACCCGGGCGGATTTCATCACGAGCTACAACGGCGGAATCAATCGCTTCCGCGGCGAGTCGGACCAGGGCTGGGTGCAGATCGAACCGGCGTTTTCCTATAACGGCCTGCAAGGCGATTCCAGCAAAGGGAAAATCAGCTTCGAGCCGGCCGTGAACCAACAGGCGCGCCAACTCGACCACATCGCGCAATGCGTGCGCGAAGGCCGTGAGTCGGACGTGCCGGGGGAAATGGGCCGCCGCGACATGATCATCGTCGAAGCGATCTACAAATCAGCCGCGGCGGGCGGGAAGCGGATCGAGATCAAGGTGTGAGCGGAGCTCTTGGTGATGGGCGCGGAGCAGACCCATTCCAACCGTTCAGCTTGGGTGAGCGGAGGGTTTCGATTGCGCCGGGAGTGGTTCGGTTGACGGCTGAATTCAGGAAAAGGGGCCATGAGGCGGTGTCGGTTACGCGCCCTCGGCAGGTCACCCTGGTCGACGAGGCCAGGCCGCGCCCAGGCGGTGATCCGGGTCCTGCCTGATCGCCTCGACCATTGCCGCACCGGCGCAGAGCCGCGAACCTGGCCGGACAGCAACGTGCAGGCTGGGCGGCGGCTCGAGCGGACGCCCGACAGGAAGCAGGGGACGCCGAAATTGCGTGAACCCAAAGGCCCCGTTTGACCGCCCGGCGGCCCCGGCAGCAAACCTGCCCTCGCAGGCACGTTCGAGGACAGGAAGCTGATGCTCTCCGGCCTGGAGTTTGTTCTTAGCGGAGCGATAAAAACGGATCGGATTCCGGATCACGCTGTGGTTAGCGGCCACCGTTTCCCGGGCCGGAAAGTGTCGGCGCTGTTGCGCGGCCGCAGCACGGTGCCAAGCGGGAAGACCGGCCGGTCATCGAGCGCGTTTTCGATGCGCAGCCTGACGGTGCCGATGCGTTTTTCTTTGCGGCGAAAGACGCCGACGAAGGTCGCCGGCGCTGGCCGAGAGGGCGCCCCGTAAACCGGCGTGGAGCGGCCGACCGCGCGGTCGGGTGGAACGGCGAGCTCGGCAACCAGTCCGACGACCCAGGCTCGCCCACCGCTGCGGACGGCCCACTCTCCGTGATGAATTCCAACGCCGACGTGTCCGTGATCCGGGCCGGCGGCGGCGAATTCACGCGGCGCCCCACCGCGAATTTCCCAGACGACGGCGACGCCACGCGCCACCGCGCCGGCGGCGCGATCGCGCAGGGCAACCGCTTCGTCCGCAGGGGCACGAAGCGGTTTGCGTGGGGGCCGTGACGAGGGATGGGGTGTCGCGCTTCAGACGGCGGCGGGCACGATGGCCCCGTGCCGGGCCAACTCGCGGCGGATGTGTGCCACCGGCACTTGCAGCGGCGTCGTGCCGGTCTG
>CAJAYO010000242.1 GCA_903948415.1 uncultured Opitutia bacterium
GATCACGATTCCGGGCGGACCGCACGGCATGCTCCCATGGCCCCCGCTCGCACCCGACTTCAAAGACCGCGTCGTGGCCTGGCTGCGCACGGCCATGCCCGCCGACGCGAAGGCCCCGTAGCCCACCCCGGGCGATCGCATCGACCGCGTCCCGGCCAAGGCGTGGATCCCGCGGACCGAGTGCCCTCCGGCCCGACGCCCGCGCGACATCTTTTCCGCCAAACCCGGCGCGCCGGGGACCCGCAGGACCGCTCCGTCCTTCCCCGTGCCCGCTCACCGCTCCGGCGTTCCGCTTCAAGCCTCCCCGTGGCCGCTCACTGTTGGTGCGCGTGGTTCCGGGCCGTCCCGGCCGCCCGCGCGGCGACATAGTCGGCCACGATCTTCTTCTCCAGCTCCGCCGGCATGTCTTCGTAGTGGCTGAACTTCTCGGCATGCAGCCCGCGCCCGCCCGTCAGCGAGCGCAGCACCGTCCCATAGTGGTGCAGCTGCGCCGCCGGCACCTGCGCGCGCAGGACTTGCAGCCGCCCCGAGACATCCATGCCCAGAATCTTGCCGCGCCGGCCCGAAATGTCCCCCACGACGCGTCCGACGAACTCCTCCGGCACCCGGATCTCCAGCTCGTGGATCGGCTCGAGCAGCACCGGCCGCGCATGGCGGAACGCCTCCTTGAAGGCGAAGTAGCCCGCGATCTGAAATGCGATGTCCTTCGAATCCACCGGGTGCATCTTGCCGCCGAAGAAATTGATCTTCACGTCCGTCACGCGGTAGCCGCCGTGGATGCCCTCGATCGCCGCGGTCTGCACGCCCTTCTCCACCGACGGCACAAACACGCGGTCCACATCCTGCCCGACGAGCGACTGCGTAAACGTGATGCCTTCATCGCGCGCCGCCGGCTCGATCCGCAGCCACACTTCGGCGAACTGCCCCGCCCCGCCCGACTGCTTCTTGTGCCGGTAGCGCGCCTCGGCCCCCGTGCGGATCGTCTCACGATAGCGGATGCGCGGCGGCATGAGCTCGATGTCGACCTTGTAGCGGCGCTTGAGCCGCTCGAATAAAACTTCCAGGTGCAGTTCGCCCTGGGCCGACAAGATAAACTGATGCAGTTCCGCGTCGGTGTGGTAGCTGAATGCCGGATCTTCCTCGTGCAACGCCGCGAGGCCCGTGGCGAGCCGGTCCTCGTCCCCCTGCGTATTGAGCTGCAGCGCCGCGTGCGTATAGGGCACGGGATAGACCACCTTCGGCAACGCGACCCCATGCCGCGGATCGCATAGCGTGTTGCCCGTATGCGTGTCCCGGAGCTTCACCGCCGCGCCCATGTCCCCCGCACTCAAGTGTTCGACCTGCGTCCGCAATTTTCCATTGAGCCGGTACAGTTGCCCCAGCCGTTCCGTGATGCGCCGGTCGCTGTTGTAGAGTTCCATGCCGGCCCGCACCGTCCCGGAATAAACGCGAAAAATGGACAGATCGCCGCTCTGCGGATCGGTCAGCGTCTTGAACACGTAGGCCACCGGCTCCGCCCCGTCGAGCGCCACGAGACACGGCTCGCCGGTCGCCGCCTCCGTCGCCCCCCACCGTCCGCCGGTCCGCGGGCGATGAACCGAACCGCGCGATGAAATCGAGCAGCCGCGCCACGCCGATGTTGGTTTCCCCGGCCGTGCAAAACAGCGGGACAAACGCCTGGCGCTGCACCGCCGGATGGATCCCCGTGCGCAACACCTCCTCGGACAACCCGCCTTCGTCGAAAAATTTCTGCAGCAGCGTGTCGTCCGTCTCGGCCACATGCTCGATCAGTTCCTGGTGCAGCCCCTTCACGCGCTCGCCCCACGCGCCGGTCGCGGGCCCTTCGGTGTATTTCCCCGACTTGTCGGTCGCATAGCTCACGATCTCGCTGCGCAGCACGTCGAGCACCTGGTGAAAGCCCGGGCCCGCGTCCACCGGCACCTGCATCGGAAAAATCTCCCGGCCGAACCGGCCCCGGATCTCCTCCACCAGCGCGTCGAAGTCGTAATTCTCCTTGTCGAGCGCGTTGATCACGATGATCCGCGGGATCCCGAACTGGCCGGCATAGTCCCACATCATTTCCGTGCCCACCCCGATGCCGTGGCTGGCATGGATGACGACCACCGCAAAATCCGCGACGCGCAGGGCGTGGATGGCCTCGCTGCTGAAGTCGAGGTAACCGGGTGTATCGATAAAGTTGAGCTGCCGGCCCTGCCACGCGCAGTGGAGGGTCGTGCCGTGGATGGAAATGTGGCGCTGCTGCTCGCCGACGTGGTAGTCGGACACCGTGGAGCCCTGCGCCACGCTGCCGAGGCGGGAGATGGCGCCGCCGCAGTAGAGCATGGCTTCGGCGAGGGTGGTCTTGCCCGAGGTCGCGTGACCCACGAGGGCGAAATTTCGGATGTCAGCCGGTTGCGCAATTTTCATGGCAGAAAAGTTTCGGGGCTCCGACCGCTCGCCGGTCCCCAGGTTGGGGGTGGATGTCCGCAGCGTGTCCGCCGCGCTCCGGACCGTAAAGCCCCTTCCCCGGGCGCCCCTTGCTCAATGCTGCGCACGGATTGTGCGCCCGGCCTGGCCTCACTCAGTTTTTTCCAGTGCTCGCTTTCCCCGGGTGGGCCGTGCGCTCCGCGCGCGGCTTGGCTCCGGGGTGGGCCATGCGCGCCGCGCGCGGCTTGGCTCCGGGGTGGGCCGTGCGCTCCGCGCGCGGCTTGGTTCCCGGGTGGGCCGTGCGCTCCGCGCGCGGCTTGGCTCCGGGGTGGGCCGTGCGCTCCGCGCGCGGCTTGGTTCCGGGGTGGGCCTTGCGCTCCGCGCGCGGCTTGGC
>CAJAYO010000243.1 GCA_903948415.1 uncultured Opitutia bacterium
CAGAAAGGGGGACTGTGTGTGCGGCCGCCGTGGTCGATGGTGGAGCACATCGGATTCGAGGCGGGCGCGACGAATGCGACGGCGGAGGGCGGGTGGGCGAATGCGCCGCTGCGGCCGGTGCCGCCCGTGCCGGCGGTGTGGCCGGTGCCGGCCGAGCACGCGGAGTGTCGGCGGCTGTGGACGGCGGCGGCCGGGCCGGGGGGGCGGAGCTGGGCGGGGCGCTGGCGCCGGGTGGTCCGGCGGCTGGTGCCGGCGGCGGTGTTGTCGCCGCTGGTGGAGCGATTTTTTCGGGTGCGCTGGGCGGGGGATTTTGCCGACTGGCCGGCGGCCGCGGCCGCCGCCGGGGGCTACGATACGGACCGGATTTTTCACCGGGTGCGGGCGGCGGCCCGGCAGGTGCGGGAGGGCCGCGCGACCTATGAACGGGACGGAGTGGCGTTTCACGCCGCCGCGCCCCGGTGGCCCGGGGTGTCACGGTTGCGGGGAGCTGCCGGGAACGGCCGGCTGACCGTGTTGGATTTCGGCGGCTCGCTGGGCAGCCTCTATTTTCAGGCGCGGGCGCAGTTGGGGGAGATCGGTGTGTTGCGTTGGCGGGTCGTCGAGCAACCGAGGTTTGCGGTGGCCGGCCGGGAGGAATTTCAGAACGGCGAATTGGAGTTTTACACGACGGTGACCGAGGCGTGTGATGCGGGCATGCCGGACGTGCTGCTCCTTGCGAGCGTGTTGCCTTACCTCCCGTCTCCGTTCGCGACACTGTCCCGCCTGCTGGAGACGGGCGCCCGGTGGATTGTCGTGGAGCGCACCGGATTTGTGCTCGACGGAAAGACGCGCCTGACCGTGCAGCACGTGCCGCGTTCGATCTACGCGGCGAGCTATCCCTGCTGGTTTTTTGACCGGGCGGAATTTCTGGCGCAATTCGCGGGCCGCTACCGGCTGGTGAGCGAATCCCGTGATGAAGTGGCGGTGCCGGCGGGACTGGAGTTTCGTTCGCTGCATTTCCGCCGCGTCGAACCATGAGCGGCCGAGCGCAAAGTCCAGGGCGGCGGTGGTGGTGGCGACAGCTGTTCGCGCCCGGCTGGGTGGGGCTACTCATCAATCCGTTTTTTTTCGCCCGGCGTGGACTCTGGCAGGAGATGCACCCGTTTCTTGCCCAGTTAGGGGGCGAGGTGCTGGACGTGGGCTGTGGCCGGAAGCCCTACCGGGAGTTTGTGCCGGCCACGCGCTACGTCGGGATCGAACTCGATACCCCGGAGTTGCGCGAGATCGGCGCGGCGGACGTGTATTACTCCGCGGGCAAGTTTCCGCTGGCCGACGCGAGCTTCGACGGAGCGCTGTGTTCGCAGGTGCTGGAACACATATTTGAGCCGGCGGAGTTTCTCGCGGAGATCCGGCGGGTGTTGCGGCCGGGCGGCGTGCTGCTGCTGACGACGCCCTTCGTGTGGGACGAGCACTCGCAGCCGTATGATTTCGGCCGTTACTCGTCGTTCGGGTTAAGGCACGTGCTCGAAGGCGCGGGCTTCGAGGTGATCGCGGAGCGCAAGACCTGCGCCGACGGCCGCGCGCTGGTGCAACTGGCGTCGGCCTATGTCTACAAGGTGGTGCGGAGCCGCCACCGGTCGCTGAATGCCCTCGCCCAGTTGATGCTGATCGCGCCGGTCAACGTCCTTGGCGGATTGCTTGTTTGGCTGCTGCCGGAGAACCCGGATTTTTATCTGGATAACGTCGTGTGGGTGCGCCGGCCGGCCGGCGGAGCGAACACCGGAATCGGAGGTGGGGCGTGAACCTCCTCGACCGAATCTTCGGGGAGCCCGAATTGCGGGAGTTTCCGCCGGTGCTGGTGGATGTCGGCGCGGCGGGCGGGGTGCATCCGGCGTGGCGGAGGATTGCGCGATATGCGGTGGGTGTGGGCTTCGAACCGGACGCGCGCGAAGCGGCGCCGTTGGATGCGGCGCAGCGGGAGTTTCGGCGGTGGATTTTCTGTCCGGGGTTGGCGGTGCCGGAGCGCCCGGCGGAGGGGGCTGCGACGCTGCATCTGACGAAGTCGCCGCAGTGTTCGAGCACGTTGTCGCCGCGGACCGCGGCGCTGGCGGAGTGGAGTTTTGCGGAATTTTTCGAGGTGACGGAGCGTCGCCAATTTCCGGCGACGACGTTGGTCGACGCGCTGGCGGCGCAGGGCATCGCGGGGGTGGACTGGTTGAAGTGCGATACACAGGGGCTGGACCTGAAACTGTGGCAGAGTTTGCCCGCGGGCTGGCGATCGCGGGTGCTGGCCGTGGAGGTGGAGCCGGGCATCATCGACGCGTATGACGGCGAGGAGAAACTCGGGGACGTGCTGGCCGCGTTCGCGGGCGAGCCGTTTTGGCTGGCGGAGCTCGCGGTGGGGCGCGTGCCGCGCGGCGGGCCGGCGCTGCTGGAAAAATATTTGGGCGCGGGGGCGGCGACGTGGGTCCGACGGCTCGCGCCGGGCGCGCCGGCGTGGGCGAACGTGCATTTTTTGCGGGACTTCGCCCGGGAGCCGGAGCCGTTGGACCGGCGGGCGCACCTGCTCGGCTGGGTGTGGGCGACGCTGGCCGGGCAGCACAGTGCGGCGCTGACGGTGGCGGATGCGGGGAGGCGGCAATTCGGCGGAGGGCGGTTTGAAGAGATGACGGCGGCGAGCGGGCGCAGTTTGCGCCGGGCCATGGTGCGCGGAGTGCCGGCGATGGTGTGGCGCCGGCTGACGCGCGGGTGAGCCGCGGCGCGCGCGAAATGAACCACTATTGCACGTATTTTGACCGCGGGTTTTTGGCGCAGGGGTTGGCGTTGTGGCGGTCGTTGGGGAAGCACGACCTCGACTCGGTGCTGTGGGTGCTGGCGCTGGACGAGTTCACGGCGGACGTGCTGCGCGAGGTGGGTGGGACGTGGCTGCGCGTGGTGACGCTGGCGGAGGTGGAGGCGGGCGACGCGGAACTCGCGGCAGCGAAGGCGAACCGGACGCGGGTGGAATACTTTTTCACGTTGTCGCCCTGCTGGCCGCGGTGGCTGCTGGAGAAACACGGCGCGCGGGCGGGGATGGAGCGGATCACGTATGTCGATGCGGACATGTTTTTTTTCGCGAGTCCGGCGGTGATCTTCGAGGCGATGGATGCGGCCAAGGCGAGTGTGCTCGTGACGCCGCACCGGTTTCCGCCCTGGCTGAGGCGGTATGAACGTCACGGGATCTTCAACGTGGGGCTATTGAGTTTTCGAAACGACGCGGCGGGGCGCGGGTGCCTGGACGATTGGCGCGACCGGTGCCTCGCGTGGTGTTACGACCGGCTGGAGGACGGGAAATATGCGGACCAAAAATATCTGGATGCGTGGCCGGCGCGCCTGGGCGCGGCGTTGCTGGTGCTGCCGGAGGAGGGCGTGAATTTGGCGCCGTGGAACTGGGGCGAGATCGATTTTGGGCAGCGCCGGTGGGTGGATGACGGGGAGCTGGTGCTGTTTCATTTTGCGCGGTTCCGGCCGGTGAACGGCGGGCGCCGGTGGGTGTCCGGTCAACTTGAATACGGCGTGATGCCGCGGAAACTGCGGAATGCGATCTACGGGCCCTATGTGCGGGCGCTGAGTGCGGCGCGGGACGAGATCGCGGCGCGGCGGGCGGGGTTCGATTTTCCAGAACGGGGGGAGGGCGCGGGCGGTGGGCGCGCGGGGCGCACGGAGTGGCAAGACCGGGCGATGCGCGTGGTGTTCGGCGGGACGTGGCTGCGTGTGGGCGACGGATTGTGGAATTTGCGCGGGGGGATCGGGCGGTGGTCGGGGCGGGTGTTGGCGTGGGCGGCGGGGTGGCGCGGGTGAGCGGGGAGGCCGGCGAAGTCGGTCGGCGTCAGGGCGGCGGCCGCGATTACAAAGGCGTGGCGGCGGGTGAGGGCGGCGAGGGGCGATTGGCGTTCGGCGAGCGGTTCGAAGAGCAGGAAGCGCGCGGACGGAAAGTGTTTTTTCGCGCGAAGCGACCACGAGCCGTCGGAGGCGCCGACGTCGATCCACGTGCCGACGTGGACGCCGCGGGCGGCGGCGCGGGCGAGCAGGCCGTCCATTTCGAAGGCGCGGTCGCGGCGCGCGAGGTGGAGACCGAGCGGGTGGAGCAGGCGGTTGGCGGCGTGCCGCACGCGGGATTTGAGGCTTTCGGCCATGGCGGGGGAGCAGGTGGAACAGGCGCGGGGACACGGACTGGAACGTCCGTGCCACGCAGAGGGTGGTCGGAGCGCTCGCCCTACTTGCCGAGCCGGACGATTTTCTTGCGGACGTAGCGGACGACGGAGAGGGCATCCCAGACGAGGCAGCGGCCGAAGGAGAAATAGCGGTGGCGGACGGCGATCTCCTCGCGGTAGCCGCGCCACCGACCGGAGTCGCTCAGGCCGCCGGTGCCGCAGGCGGCGATGCGGAGCGGGATGGGCTTGAAGCGCACGCGGTTTTTCCAGAGTCGGACGTTGAACTCGTAGTCGGCCATGACAGCGAGCGAGGTGTCGAAGGCGTCGTTTTCGGCGAACAACGAGCGGCGGTAAAACGTGCCCTGGTGATGGACGAAATTTCGCGCGCAGGGGTTCACGTTCGAGCGGAGCTTGTAGATGCGGCCGTCATCGTAGGCGACTTCGCCGGCGGCGACCCCGGCCTCGGTTTTGTTCATCCAGTTGAGCGCCTCGCTGAGCACCATGTCGCCGACCAAGCGGTCGTCGGCGCCGAGGAAGAGGATCCAGGCGCCGGTGGCGAGGGCGATGCCTTGGTTCATCGCGGGGTAGAGGCCCGCGTCGGGTTCGGAGACGAGGGTGGCGAGGCGGGCGCGTTGGGCGGTGAGCCACTCCCGCGAGCCGTCGGTGGAGCCGCCGTCGATGACAATGATCTCGGGGTGGATGTGGAGTTGCGCCCAGACGCTCGCGAGCGCGGCTTGAAGGCGGGGGCCGGGGTTTTTGCAGACGAGAATGACGCTGAGGGCGGGCGCGGCGGACATGGCGGAGTCGGAGCAGGAGGAAGGGGGAACGCGGAACGTTCAACGCTGAACGCGCAACGGTTGGCCGGCGGAGGCGGTGGAGGCCGTCTAGGCGGCGGGAGCGGCGGCGGAGGCGCGGCGGCGGAACCGCGGTGAATGGGGGCGGACGGGGAAAGGGCGCCGCGGACGCAAGGCGGGCGAAATATTTTCCTGGCGGGCGTTGCAGGCGGAGGGCTGGGGCGGCCAGGATGAAGGGCATGGGTCAACCGCTGCTCTCGGTCATCATCGTCGCGTATAAATCGCGCGACGAGATCGGGGCGTGCCTGGGGTCGATTCCGCGGGAGTTGGCGCGGGCGGACGGGACGCGCGGGGCGGTGGAGGTGTGCGTGGTGGACAATGCGGCGGGTGGGGCGGCGGTGCGCGGCGGCGGAGAGGCGGCGAGCGAGGGAGCCGGGGAGACGGAGAGAGGGGGAGCGGGGGAGGTGGGGAGACGCGGAGAAGGAGACGATGTGGGCGGGATCGTGCGGCGGGATTTTCCGTGGGTGGACTATGTGGCGGCGGAAAAGAATCTGGGGTTTGGCCGGGCGAACAATGTCGGTTTCGCGCGGACGCGCGGGGAGTTCGTGCTGTTTTTGAATCCGGATACGGTGTGCAACGCGGCGGCGCTGGAGCATTGCGTGGCGCGGTTGGAAGAGGATGTGGAGATCGGGTTGATCTCGCCGAAGCTGGTGACGGCCGACGGGACGATGGATCTGGCGTGCCGGCGGAGCATCCCGACGCTGTGGGACGGGTTTTGCCGGGCGAGCGGGTTGGCGGGGAGGTGGCCGGGGTGCGCTTGGGTGGCGGGTTACAACCTGACGTTTTTGCCGGAGGCGGAGACGTATGACGTGGGGGCGGTCAACGGGGCGTTCATGCTGGGGGCGCGGTGGCTGTTTGCGGAGGAGGTGGCGGAGAACGGGGCGGTGTTCGACGAGCGGTTTTTCATGTATGGCGACGATCTCGATCTGTGCATCCGGGTGAACGAGGCCGGGTTTCGGGTCGTCTACGATGGGCGCGTGGCGATCACGCACCTGAAGGGCGTGAGTGTGGCGAAGGATTTTGACGCGATGTCGCGGGCTATTTTCGACGCGAACCGCGAGGTGTATCTGAAGCACTTTGTGCCGCGGGGAGCGGAGGCGGCGGGGGTGGTCGGGGCGCTGAAGGTGGCGGGGGCGCGGACGAAGTATCGGGTGGCGTTTGGCCTGTGGAAAGCCGTGGCCTTGCTGCGGGCGAAGGTGCGCGGGCACCGGAAGGTGCGGCCGGTGTGAAGAGGGCGTTGAGAGCTGAGCGTTGAGCGCCAGACAGCAAGAATATCACATGAATCACGAAGACACAGAGGCACGGCGGAAGACGGGCGGGGGTGCGCGGTGGGGCTGGCCGGCGGCGGTGTTTGTGGCGGTGCTGGTTGCGCAACTCTGGCTCGTGGCACGGGCGGGGACCGACATTCCGTTTCACGATCAGTGGAACATCGAGGGGCAGTGGCTCTATCCGACCTGGCGCGACGGTTCGATTCGGGCGGCCGAGTTTTTTCAGCCGTTCAACGAGCACCGGATTCTGTGGACGCACCTGTTAAACCTCGGGCTTTTCACGCTGAACGGCCAGTGGGATCCGCTGGTGCAACAAAGTGTCGGCGCGATATTGCGCGCGCTGGTTGCAGCGGGGCTGGCGGCGATGGTGATGCGGGCGAGTCGGTGCGGGGCCGTGGGGACCGGGCTGATTGCGGTGACGGTGACGGTGGCGTTTCTGCCGCACCTGGCGTGGCACAACGCGCTGTGGGGCTTTCAGTCGCATGTTTACTTTTCACTGATGTTTGCGCTCGTGACGCTGGGGGTTTTGGGCGCGGAAGAGGTGTCGGGGTGGCGCCGGTGGGTGGGAGTGGCGACGGGCGGAGCGGCGTTGTTGGCGCTGGGTGCGGGGGCGTTTGGGCCGGTGGCGCTGCTGGGTCTCGCGGCGGTGCGGGCAATCGAGCGGCGGCGAATCGATGCGGCGTGGGTGCGCGGCGTGGGGCCGGCCTTGGGGCTGCTGGCCGCGGCGGTCGCGTTGCGCGTGGATCTGGGCGACCAGGCGAAGTTGCACGCGACGACGGCGGGGGATTTTTTCAATGCGTTCGGGCGCGCGTTGGCGTGGCCGCATACCGGGGAGCCGTGGGCGGCGGTGGTGATGAATGCGCCGATCGCTTGGGTGGTGGGTGCGCGGCTGGCGCGGCGGCGGCGAGCGGCGGCCGGAGAGGATTTGGTGGTGTTGCTCGGCGGCTGGGCGATCGTCAGTGGCGCCGCGGCGGCCTGGGCGCGCGGGGGCGGGGGAGAATTTTGGGCGGGCGTGCCGTCGCGCTATGGGGACTTTCTGGTGTTGCTGCCGCTGGCCAACGCGTGGTGCGCCGTCGTGCTCGCGCGGGAGGCGGCGTCCGCCAAACGATCGGTGGGCCGGGAAAAAGAGCCGCGGTTGAGCCGGGCCGGGGTGGTGGCGATGGCGGCCGCGTGGGGCGGTTTTTTGCTGGTGGGCTGGCTGGGGCTGTCGGTGGAGATGATGCAGCGGATTATTCTGCCGCGGATGCGGGACCGGGAGGCGCCGGTGCGGTTGGCGGTGGCGTTTCAGCGGAGCGGGGACGCGGCGGTGTTCGTGGGGCAGCCGCGGTTGCTGGTGCCGCATCCGAACCCGGAGTCGGTGCGGGCCGTGTTGGACGATCCGCGGATGGGCGGCGCGCTGCCGCCGTCGCTGCAACCGGAGCGGCCGCTGGGACCCCTGTCGCGCGCGGTGCGGTGGGTGCTGGGGCGCTGAGGTGAACGGCCGAAGATAGTTGCCCCTCCTTTTGGTTCGTTTGCAGAGCGAACGCGTTTGCCAAGGGGGCGCCTGCATCGTTCGGGTGAACGACCTGCTTCTGGGCAATCGATAGGGACGCCGTCACACTCTCGCCCACGTTTCAGGTCGTCATACCTCGAACCGTCCGCGGGGCGCTGGGTCTGACGGGCGGCGAAAAACGGCGCGTGATCCCCTGCGCGGACCGCGGGGAGTTGATTCCGGTCCGACCGATGCAGCAGATGCGTGGCTTTTTGCGGGGCAGGGACGCCACGGTCGTGCGGGAGCCTGACCGCCGGTGAGCAAGGCCAACGTGGTCGATTCCCCGGGGTGGCAGGAATATCTGGCGGACAGCAAGAGCGCGGGCTTTCTCGCTCCAGCGATCGAGGACGCCGCGTACCTGATCCTACCCGGGATCACGGTCTACGCGGTGTGCAAAAAAGTGCTGCGGGAGGGCGGGGAAAATGAGGCGCTCCCAGTGGTCAGCCTGATGCAGAGCGGGCAGGTGATCGACCTGGACTCGGCGTGGGCGCGCGACGCGGCGCGCTCTGCGCGGCCGTTGGCCGACCGCCTGATCTACGCGACCGCACGGCGCAACGGCGCGACGCTTTGGACCCAGGACGAGCATTTCTCGGATCTGCCCGGGGTGAAGG
>CAJAYO010000244.1 GCA_903948415.1 uncultured Opitutia bacterium
AGCCGCCGCCCCCGTGCGCAATCGTCGCCGCGCCCAGCGGCGCGCCCGCGTGGGGACCGCGGTAAACCCAATCGTAGCCCTTGCGGTCTTTGAACGTGAAACTGTCGTAGAGATCCGGTGCCGAAGTGCTCGGAGCCAGGTCGGCCACGGGATTCACTTCCCGATGTTTGACCAGGTTGGTGGTAGGATCGATCGGCGGCGGGAGCACCTCCAGCGGCATGGGGGCCTTGAGAATCGTGCCCGCGGCGATGGGATAGTCGAAACGGATATCATTGGCCGTGCCCGGGAGATCCAGCTCGCGCAGCACCTTCCAGACCTGCATGGCCGGACGGCCATCGGTCGAGGAGGTGTAGCTCAGCAGCACGAAGGGCTCCGAGGTATAGGTGGAGCCAGTGATGACGTTGAGATCGTCGCGAATGGCGTAGACGCGCGGCGGCAGGAGCATGGCGTGCTCCTCGTTGGGGTTAAAACCCGTCGCACTGCGATCGTTCTGCACATAGACACTGCCGGCCGCCTGATCGGGGCCGAGGTCGTCGGTGCCGACGCCGGAAGCGAGCACGATCGTCGCCGGACTGGTGGGATAGCTGATCGTGTAGGTGGCGATCTTGGCCGGCGTGGAGAAGGACTCAAATTTCGCGCTGGGTGGCACGACGTCCTTGAACCACCACACTTTCAAAACATTCGCGCCGGGCAGCGCATTCACCGGGATGATGGCGCCCTTATCCGCCACCGCCATGCCGGCCGTGAAGGGGTCCACGTAGGCCTGGGCGGAGTAATTATTCCCCGAGGCAATATAGCCACCGAGGCGATATCCCGCCGGGGCCACCAAGCGGTCGCCGACGTTGGCCGTCTGGTTGATCGCAGCCAGCCCATCGCTCTCCTGGAAACCCAATTCGCTCACGGCGGCCGTCGCCCCGGAACCACCGCCACCCGTCAGCGTGACCGTGGCGCCAGACTTAAAGTTAGCCCCCGGATTGTTGACCGTGATGCTGATGACCTTGCCGCCCAAGACTGTGGCCGTCGCCGTGGCCCCGGTGACCCCGCCGCCGAAGGTAACCGTGGGGGCGGAGGTGTAGCCGGAACCGCCGTTGGTGACGGCAATCGTGCGGGCGCGCGTCTCGGTCTGGGTGTAGAGGCGCACATACCACACTTCGAGATTCTTGGTAAATTTGAGCAGGGATTTATTGAGCCCGTCGGTGGTGGCCGCCACCTGGAGGCGTTGCGTGGTCGCATCGAGCGTCGCCTCGGCCTCGGCCGGATCATCCTGATAGACGACTTGCGGCACAAAGCCGGCGGCAAACTGGAGGCCGGTGGCATTCGTGCTGCCGGCGGCGGGCACCGCGTAGTGGGCATACTGGCTGAGCTCCGCCGGCCAGACCTGATTGTAAGCATTCTTGAGCGTGGGCCAATAGATCCCCAGCCCGGGGCCGGCGGTCGCGGGCGGCGCGAAGATCGCGGCATCGCTCAATTCCATCCAATAGAATACCACCCGGCCGGGGTTGTCCGTGGCGCGTTCCGCGTGATAGCGCAGCCGTCCATCCGTGCGGGCGGACGTGCCGTAGTAATTTTTCGAATCGGGCGAGGTCAAGTTCACCGGCGAAGCCAAATACTCGGAACTGCCATCCACGGGCTCCAGTCCGCCGGCGGCGTTCCGCGGCGTGAGCGGATCCCCCAGATGGACCGTCGCGACCACCGTCGGGGCGGCTTGGACGATGTCGATAATGTCGGCCCCCAGAAACTCATAAAGCTGATTGGCTCCCACCACCGGCGCGCCGAGGTATTCC